>JAUSNQ010000069.1 GCA_030655595.1 Paludibacter sp. | reverse complement strand
GTTCCAACTCGTAAAAAGAGAGACTCTTTTATTTGGCTCGGCTTTTCCCCAGATTTTTTCTGTGGTTTGTTTTTGCAATACCATTTCGCTCGAAAAAAATGCGGGAAGTTTGATTTCAGCAGACAGATTAAAGAGTAATCCAAAAAGGAATAACGATAACAATACATGTTTTTGTTTCATGGGTATAATTTTTAATGAAGAAATAATGGTTGATTTTCAACTCGCAAATTTACAATTATTATTCAAATGAACAGATTGTATCTTTGATAATTTCAATACATTTTTCTATTTCCTTTTTGGTTATTACCAAAGGAGGTGCAAAACGTATAATACTGGTGTGTGTAGGTTTTGCCAGCAAGCCGTTCTCTGCTAACTTCAGACAGATGTCCCATGCTAAGTTTTTATGTCCCTCATTGTTGATAACCAGTGCATTTAACAAACCCTTTCCGCGAACTAACACGGCGATATTAGACGTTTTGCATAGTTTTTCCAATTCAGCCCTGAAGTAAAGTCCAAGTTGAAATGCATTTTCAGCTAACTTTTCATCACGCACCACTTCCAGCGCTGTTATGGCAACTGCAGCAGCCAGTGGATTTCCACCAAAAGTAGAACCATGTTGCCCGGGATGAAAAACATCCATGATGGCATTACTTGCAAGCACACAGGAAACAGGATAAACACCCCCGGAGAGTGCTTTGCCTAAAATCAGGATCTCGGGATGCACATTTTCGTAATGACAAGCCAGCAATTTGCCTGTTCGTGCAATGCCGGTTTGAATTTCATCCGCAATAAACAGGACTTCGTGTTGCTGACACAAATCAAAACATTTTTTCAGGTAGCCGTCATCAGGAACATAAGCTCCGGCTTCTCCCTGTATCGGTTCAACCAAAAAGCCGGCAATATTGGGATTATCTTTTAAAACCTTTTCAAGCGCGGCACTGTCATTATAAGGAATGATAATAAATCCCGGCGTGTAAGGTCCGAAATGCTGAAATGCATCGGCATCGCTGGAGAATGAAATGATGGTGGTTGTGCGACCATGAAAATTGTTTTTACAAACTACGATTTGTGCTCCATGCTCAGGCAAGCCTTTCTTTTCATAAGCCCATTTGCGACAAAGCTTGATGGCTGTCTCAACGGCTTCGGCTCCGGTATTCATTGGCAAGACCTTTTCGTATCCGAAATAACTGGTTACAAATTTTTCGAATACTCCCAACTGACTGTTGTAAAAAGCCCGTGAAGTCAGGGTGAGTTTTGCGGCTTGCCGTTGCAATGCTGCTACAATTTTCGGATGACAATGTCCTTGATTTACTGCTGAATAAGCTGATAAAAAATCAAAGTACCGTTTACCGTCAACATCCCACACATAAATACCTTCACCCCGTTCAAGCACAACTGGTAGTGGATGATAATTGTGTGCACCGTATTGGTTTTCCATCTCAATTAATTCTTGTGCAGTGTGTTTCTTTTCTTCCATATTTTCCTGTTATTTACAAATTGTTCTCTACTATTAAAATCACTTACTCTCCAAAAACTTCCAGCATCATGCAACGAACACTCCCTCCTCCTGAATTTTCAATTGTTGAAACCGGTACTACGATCAACTCGTTATATGTTTCTAATTTGATAATTTGCTCTTTTGTAAGCGAATCATAAGCAGATAACGACATGACTAAAAATAGTTTTCCATCCTGATTGCTAACCTGAAGCATATTTCCTGCAAAGCTATTCATTTGTTTTTCAGTTATTTCAATGATTTCTTTATCTGTTTTCACAAATGAGACCTTTAATTTTTCTTTTTCAGCGACATTGTCAATACTAGCAAGACATACGACTACAAACTTATCAGCGACACATAACATCACATTCGTATGATAAATAGGTAAACGTTGCTTATTGATAGATTGAAAGGCCGAAAAACAGATCGGTTGATAGCCAAATTCTGAACAAAAATGCTCAAATAAATCCATATTAGTTCTTTCGGATAAAGCTGCGTAAGCAATTTTATTATCGCGATCGAGAATCATACTTCCTGTACCTTCCAAAAAAAGATTTTTACCTTCATGATGAGTATAATCTACTAGGTCAGTGATCTCAAATTCTTTTTTCCGAACTATCCGGATGATGTCTAAGCGTCTTTCCATGCGTCGGTTTTGGGCAAACATCGGATAAAGCACAACCCGGCCATCTTCGTGAAATGAAATCCAGTTATTCGGAAAAATCGAGTCTGGTGTATGAGGTTCCAGCGTATCTTTTACCACAATAACCTGAATGCCTTTAACTCTCAACTGCATGACCATCGCCGAGAACTCATCCTTTGCAAGTCCTTGAATTGCTGAATCAGGAAGCTTGTTTTGCTCTTGAAAATAGTTATTCACAGCAGTTTCGGGATTAAACCCGAAAGCTACCGGTTCTATCATCAAGATGGTGCTGGGGTGTGTCATTTCATTTGTCGGATTAACGGTAAAGTCGAACAGCGCAACAGTCCACCCATTTTTGCAATTTCACTGTAAGGAATACGTTCTACAGTCAACCCCCATTCCTTTTCCATAAAATCATTCATCCGGAAAAAATTCATTTCAGAAACCACAACTTGAGGTGATATGGAAAATACATTGGTTTGCATGTTGTACATTTCTTCCTGTGTGATTTCGAAGATGTTATTTCGACCAAAAATATCCACCAACATGTGATAGTCTTTCTCAAATCGCATTCCGCCTTTGAAAATGAGGGCTTTGTTGTCTGCGACAGGCATAAAAGTACAGTCTAAATGTAATACACCTTTATGCGGATTGGTATCATGTTTCACCAATTCAATTGGAATCATTGTTTTTTCAGGGAAGAGTTCTTTCAGAAAATGAAAAGCATATAAATTCGTACGGGCAGTTTTAAGTTTCGCATAATCGTCGCCGGTATACAGTCCGACAAAAACAAGATTATTATAAAGAACCACATCCCCACCTTCCACATGGGCACGTTCGGGCAAATTGAATATTTTATTGTATGGCACTTGATTGTAAACAACTTCGTAGGCTTCCTTCTCATCTTCCCGATCAGGGATGATGTTTGAGTTGATAATTTTATCATCAATTACAAAGCCTACATCGCGGGCGAAAACCTGGTTGCAGTTGTCAATACTCCAAGGTCGGAAAACCTGCACATCGTGTTTGAGTAGTGCCTTTTCGAAAACTGACATTTCTTTGAATATGGCTTCTTCGGTTGGATATACGCCATTCATGATTGATTCAAAGGATCTAGCATCGTAGGTTTTCTCAGGATCAGGGGTTCTGCCAATAGAGCCCGGTTGACCTAAAACAACAGCTTTTAAAACATCAGTCTCGTTTTTGATATGCAAATTCATGTGATAGTCTTTTTGCAAATGTATAAAACTAAAACTATAAAACGATGAATAATGTTTATTATTCGCATAAATATTCTATAACTGCAAGGATTTACCTTTTGAGTAGGTGTTAAGTTGTCGAGTTCATCCAAACCAATAAGCCTGAAAATATCTGCGAACCTAATGTAACTTACTTCAAAATGTGTTCTACGTTTTATTAAGGATAAGAAAGTAAATCCTGCATAGGAATATCAAATGCTAATTTTTCCTGATTTCTTTCAACCAATAAATTCAGTGGTTGATTGGAAACACGTTGAAAATGCCACCTGATTTCTGCTATTTTCATCAGATGAGTTTTAATTCCTTTGATTTCAAGCAGCATATCACCCGCCTGAATACCCACTTTTGCTGCAGGTGAATCTTTCCAAACATAATCAACTTCAAATGCAGGAAGATTGGGATTGGGTTGGGTAATTTCCAAGCCTGCGATATTGTAGTAAAAGTTATCTTTGAAATAATGGTTGGGTTTTAAATAGAGTGCAGCATTTTTAAAATCGATTATCGAGTTAAATCGAGAGAGAAGTTCGTTGCCAATTGTTCCGTCCCGATCTGATTTTCGCATGATATCAGCAATCATCACAGAGTCGGGAAAGACAACAACAGGATTATGAAAACAATTTTGACCAAAGCAAATCTGAGGAATTCTTGCCAAATAGCCATAAAAATCACCACTAAAACCTTCTCCAATTCTAGCATATACACGTTTCTCAGGTATTTCTGCTGCATTCGATCTTACAGTTTGGAACCATGCGTTTAACTGAGCACCGGTATCAATCAACATTTTAATTGTGCGAATTTGACCGTTATCGTCTAATAATGTTAAGTTGAGATAGATTTTATTGTTTTCAATAATCAGTGGTTTCCGAATATAATCTTTCGGAGGGAGAAACGATTCCTGATCATAAAATTTGATTCGACGTCGCGAGTAATCAATTTCAACCACATGTGATTGAATCAAGTCGACCCCAATTAAACCGTTTATTTTCCTCCCTGTATGTTGCGATAAACCAAGAATATCATCTTCAAGAAGATAGACGGTTTTGTTTGCAAATTTAAGTTTCCCGAGTGAGATTGTATTGCTGTCACTGATGAAACTCGTGATTGATTTTCCTTGTCCCAATCCCTGTATTGCTTTTTTACCACTTAAATTGATGAGGATATCATCCTGTTGGTGAATTTCGGTGATGATGGTATTTTTAACTCCAGTGTCGAGGATGAAATAGAGTGGTGATGTACTGTTGATACGTGCCTGAACGATTATGTAACTGCCGGCCATTTCGAAAGGTACTGATGTAAACTTTCCCTGACGACCTTGCAGGGTAGTAATGCCTGATAAAATCAATATCAGGAGAAAGACAGGAAGCCTAAGTGGTGCAGGGCTGATTGTCATCGTGTTGAATTTCAGGAATTGTTACAAATATAAACAAAGATTTTTATAAAGTGTTTATTTCTTTTTGATGAGGGTGGATAAATGACAATATCTGGCATCATGATAAATTTTTTTAAAAGAAATGATTAAATTTGCCGTTTTTAAAGTCTAATAAACCTGTTAATCCTGTTCATGCTATTCAACTCATTTGATTTCGCCGTTTTTCTTCCTTTGGTGTATGTGCTTTATTGGACGTTGTTTCAGAAGAACTTGCAACTCAGGAATCTTTTTTTGCTAGTTGCCAGCTATGTTTTTTATGGTTTCTGGGACTGGCGTTTTCTCTCCCTGATACTCATCAGTTCGTTGATGGATTACTTCCTCGCCATGAAAATTCATGAGGCTCCGATTGAGCAAATAAAAAAAAGGAAAATGCTGCTGGTATTGAGTCTCGTGTTGAATCTTGGTTTTCTGGGCTTTTTTAAGTATTATAATTTTTTTGTAGATAGTTTCATTTCCACTTTTACGCTTTTCGGCAGGGATTTCAGCTATTCACCCATGAATATTATTCTGCCCGTAGGAATCAGTTTTTATACTTTTCAGTCGTTGAGTTATACCTTAGACGTGTACTTCAAAAAGATGGAACCGACCCATAAGCTGGTTAACTTTCTGGCTTTTGTGAGTTTCTTTCCCCAATTAGTCGCAGGTCCCATTGAACGTGCCCGAAAGTTACTCCCACAGTTTGATGAGATTAAAATCTTTGATTATCAGGCTGCACGAAGCGGACTTTTATTCATCTTGTTTGGCTTGTTTAAGAAAATTATGATTGCCGACCGACTGGCTATATTCATCAACCAGACTTATGGCAGTATTGAAGAAGCAAAAGGAATTGCGATGTTGACCGGCGTTTTCTTTTTTGCTTTTCAATTGTATTTGGATTTTTCTGCTTATTCTGATATAGCTATAGGAACGGCACGTTTGTTCGGATTTAATCTGTCAACAAATTTCAGAAGACCGTATCTTTCCAGTTCTTTTTCAGACTTTTGGAAACGCTGGCACATCACTTTGTCGAGCTGGTTTCAGGATTATATTTATATTCCACTCGGTGGTAATCGCCGAGGAGTGAACCGAAAATTAGTGAATCTGCTGGTGGTGTTTTTCCTCAGTGGTTTATGGCACGGTGCTTCCTGGAATTTCGTGGTTTGGGGACTCATCAACGGTCTTTTCTTAATCCTGTTAGACCCGTTATTCAGACTTGAAAAAAATACGGGAGTTTTAAAACGGTTTTCTGCTGCCGTACTGGTTTCCACTGGCTGGACTTTATCTCTGATTTTTTTTCGTGCACAAACTTTCGGAGATGCATTGCTGGTGTTTCAAAACATTGGATTTGAGGGAGCAGGGGTTCTGTATGACTTTGGTTTGAATAGCCGCGAGTTTTCTTTTTCCCTGTGGCTGATTGCCGGTATGATGTTGTATGAAATCATAGCCGAAAGGTGGTCGGAAACGATACAGGAAAAGTTTTATTCGGGACATTATCTCTTTCGGTGGGGTGTTTATTTGTTGATGGCTTTGAGTATCATTTATTTGGGAGCATACGGTGCGGGCAATGATAATAGTTTCATTTATTTTCAGTTTTAGAGTATGGCAAAACATCCAATAAATAATGCAAAAGGTAAACATACTGTTTCTGTGCCGCAAAAGGTAAAAACGCATCGCGATTTTATGCAACGTGTTGTCCTGTTTTCTTTGGTGGTTCTTGCAGTAGTGGCATGGACGGATTCCCAGGGTTATTTTAATCCCGATTACACGAATGACCATACCCGCCGAAAATGGAATGCTTATTACGAACTGACCCGTAAAAATCAGGTAGATGTGGTGATGATCGGAAATTCTCATTTGTACACAGGGTTAAATCCTGAACACCTGTCGAATGCACTTGGAGCAACCTGTTTTATTTTGGCCTCACCCGGGACTACCATGACAGATGCCTATTTCAGTTTGAAAGAAGCTGTTCAGCTTAGAAAACCGAAGATGGTCATCCTCGAAACCTTTACATTAAATGATTATGATTCGCATGAGTTGAAAGCTGGTACTTTGTCAGACCAATTTAAAAGTTTTGCTGCCCGTAAAAATATCGGACAGAAAATAGCTTCTACGCCCTTCCTATTTCAGTCTGATAATTATTTGTCTGCCTGGTCAAATACCATCCGAAATCACAGTTTTATATTTGCCGATACAACTCAGTTGAAACGAAACATATTGCTTAGTGAACAAAAACCGACAAAAGAAACAGGATTATATCTTGGTCGTTACATTCGGTTTACATCCGGTTTAGAAGAAAACATGCTGAAGAAATATGATGAACCGGGTTTTATTGCCTACGACTATGCACAAAATCTACCCGGTGATGAAGCAAAGAAGTATCTGAAAAAAGCAATTGCTTTGTGCGAAGAAGAAAAAATTGAATTGGTATTGCTTACTTTGCCGATGTATCATCGTCATGTACACGGTTATGAAACCTATAAAAATGAAATTATGAGAACAATAGGTGAAAAGCAGTCTTGGCTGGACTTTCAACTTCCATACGATACAGCGGCTTTTACTCCCGATGGTTTTGAAAATACGGTTTCGCCAAATCAGCATATGACCTATTACGGATCGCTGGTTGCAGCGTATAAACTGGCTCATTTTGTCAGCGAAAAACATCCGAAAATTATCCCTAACCGATCGGGTGAACGAAAATGGTTAGAACTTTTTTATGCTTCAGATGGTTATTTTATAAACAACAGTCCCGTCAACGATGGAGTGAGTAAGGTGCTGATGAGCAATACCCCAGTTACCGATTTTTTTCAGTTGAAAGAATTGATTTTGGTGCCGGAGCGGGAAACCAAACAGTTGATAATGAAGGTTGAAAATGTTGGAGGTCAGGCAGATGAACCAAAAGGTTTTGAAGTTGATGCCGAGATTAAAATAAACGGACAAACAATGACAGTGCCAATTTTACTGGAAATTTCACCTGCACATAAGCCGGTGGGACATCTGTTGTATGTTTCCGAATTCCTGCATCCGCAGATGGATATTGCGACGGTTAATGCAATACGCATAAAACAATAATGATGATATTCAAAAATATTTTTCCCATGAAAATTAAGCAGTTTGTATGTTTCTCTTTGATTTTGCTCGTCCTGACTTCATGCAACACTGTTGGTTGGAAGGTTTATCAAGCAGAAGCTGTTAAAATTCCACTCGATAAAAATACCGAGTTGGTTGCTGATGAGTCATTTAAAACCTTTCTTGCACCGTATAAAAATCAATTGGAAAATGTGATGAATGAGGTGATTGGGAATGCTCCGGAAACAATGCGTGTACACGGACCAGAGAGTTTGTTATCAAACTTCAGTGCGGATGTCTATCAGCAAATAGCATCCGTTCATTTACAAGTACCTGTTGATCTTTCAATCGTGAATCTGAAAGGTTTGCGTACTCAAATCCCCGCTGGCGATATTACTGTCAGTAAGGTTTTTGAACTGATGCCTTTTGAAAATGAGTTGGTTGTGTTGTGGGTAAGGGGAGAAGAACTGGCTGCGTTGTTTGATTTCTTTGCGTCTATCGGTGGAGAAGGTGTTTCCGGTATGAAAATGGGCATGCGTGATGACAAAGCGGTTGATGTTGTGATTGGTGATACGCCGTTAGATAAAAACAAGGTTTATGTCGTTGCAACGAATGATTACTTAGCGGAAGGAAATGATGGCATGACACAACTTAAGAATGCGGAGAAACGTGTAAATACCGGCATCAAAATCAGGGATATGCTGATTGATTATATCCGACAAGAAACAGCTGAGGGGAGAAAGATAGAGTCGCAATTAGATGGAAGAATGTATATAGTAAATTAAAATATAAACATTATGATACGAAAAACATCAATATTGATACTGGTTTTGCTGCTGCCATTCTTGTTGCTCACAGGCCAGCAAACCAACAAATTGGTGATTTTGCACACCAACGACACACACAGTCAGCTTGAACCTACCGAGGCAAATGCTGTCCGTAATCCTGACATGGGAGGCTATGCCCGTCGCATGGGGGTGATTAATCAAATTCGTCAACAAGAAAAGCATGTGCTTTTGTTAGATGCCGGCGATTTTTCGCAAGGCACCCCCTATTACAATTTCTTTTTTGGAAGG
>JAUSNQ010000062.1 GCA_030655595.1 Paludibacter sp. | reverse complement strand
GACTCCTGTGGGCATATACTTGAAAATTCGCGATTTATATACCAATTCCGTTTTGCTGGAAAGCTCTGATTATCACGGCGTGGAAAACAGTTATTCGTATATCGGTTTCAATCCGATCGGGGGAATTTCCGTGAATCGCTTTGTGATCAAGGAAGCATATCCGGATGGTCGTGAAATTGAAACTCCTATTACGGATAAAATGACCGTCGCGGATCGTTTTGATGTGTTTCTGAAATCTTTCGAATTGCAAAATAAAGATGCTTCTCAGGGATTGATCAATGGTTTATTGGGTTATACTTCTTATGAAGCGGTTCAGTATTTCGAAGATGTCAAATTGTCTGCTCGCGAAACGGTGCCTGGTTCCATGCCTGGTTTGCACTATGTGCTTTTCAAATACATCATTGCAGTGAATCATTTCAACAACGAACTGACCATCCTGGAAAATCTTTTAGCCGGTGAGGAGTTGGGCATCGGAGTTATTGAAGAGATTTTACAGAATAATAATTTTGCAACATACGATTTCAAGGCCATTGGTGAAGAAAAATCGGATATTACCGATGGTCAGTATAAAAAAATGGTCAGCCGCGGAAAGCAAGAGTGTTACAAAGGTAATGTGTTTCAAATTGTACTTTCCCGAAGGTTTTATCAGGAGTTCAAAGGCGATGATTTCATGTTATACCGCACCTTACGTTCGGTCAATCCTTCCCCTTATCTTTTCTATTTCAATTTCGGTGATTTTCGTATCTTTGGATCATCACCTGAAGCGCATTTGGTGGTGGATTCGAAAAAGCAAAAAGCCTATATCAAACCAATTGCCGGGACTTTTCGCCGCACTGGTGATGATGAGCAAGATTTGGAACTGGCAGAAAAATTAAGTCAGGACAAAAAAGAAAATGCCGAGCATGTGATGCTGGTCGATTTGGCGCGTAACGATTTGAGTCGCAACACCGACAAGGTAGAAGTGGAGGTTTTTCGGGAGGTGCAGTTTTATTCTCATGTGTTACACCTTGTTTCGAGTGTGAGTGGCAAACTGCTGCCCGATACAAAAGTAATCAAGCTTTTTGCTGATACTTTTCCTGCAGGAACACTCTCAGGAGCACCGAAAATAAAAGCTATGCAATTAATTGATGGCATCGAACCACACGATCGGGGTCCTTATGGCGGTTGTTTGGGTTATATCGGTTTTGATGGCAGTTTTAATCAGGCGATTACAATTCGGTCATTTGTCAGCAAAAACAACACGCTTTATTACCAAGCGGGTGCAGGAATTGTTGCGAAATCGGATGAAGAAAGTGAGTTGCAGGAAGTGAATAACAAACTTGCAGCGCTGAAACGAGCGATTGAGGTGGCGGCTAAGAGCTAAGAGCTAAAAGCTAAGAACTAAAAGCTAAGAGCTATAAGCTAGGAACTAAAAGCTAAGAGCTATAAGCTAAAAACTATAAGCGATGATCAATATGCTTATATGTACTTATATGGCTTATATGGTAAAAAATATTGCTTTCTGATTTAATAATAATTGTATTAACAGTATTTGACATTTATAAAAATATTGCAAATGAAAATCTTGGTATTCGATAATTATGATTCTTTTACTTATAACCTCGTTCATGCGGTTAAGAAGTTGGGATATAAAGATGTAGAAGTACATCGCAATGATCAGATTGCGTTGGAGGAGATTGCCCGTTTTGATAAAATTATCTTGTCTCCGGGTCCCGGACTGCCGGCGGAGTCGGGCATTTTGTTGGATTTAATCAGAACTTATGCACCTGTTAAAAGCAGTTTGGGGGTTTGTTTGGGCGAACAAGCCATTGCTGAGGCCTTTGGGGGCACTTTATTCAATTTGCCTGAGGTGTTTCATGGGGTTACATCCAATATCCACGTATTGAAACAGGATTTGCTATTTCGTAATCTCCCGGAAACGATGGTGGTGGGTCGCTACCATTCCTGGGCGGTGGAGAAAGAATCTTTACCCGCGTGTATTGAGGTTACGGCTGTTGATGATGCGGGATTGATCATGGCTTTGGCGCATAAAAGCTATGATGTTCGTGGCGTTCAGTTTCATCCGGAATCGGTGCTTACGCCAGAGGGGGAGACGATGTTGAAAAATTGGTTGGAATAAAACAAATTATTTTCACATGAAACAAATATTAAATAGATTGTTTGATCACCAGGCGCTTTCGCGTGAGGAAGCTACTGAAGTGATGACGAATATGGCAGCCGGAAAATACAACGAGGCGCAGATAGCCGCATTTATTTCTGTCTATTTGATGCGCAGCATCGAATTGGAGGAGGTAATCGGTTTTCGTGATGCCTTGCTTTCGATGGCTGTACCCGTTGATCTTTCTGATTATGTCATTATTGATATCGTTGGGACTGGCGGTGATGGAAAGAATACCTTCAACATTTCGACTGCGGCTTGTTTTGTCCTGGCAGGAGCGGGTTATCAGGTGGCCAAACACGGAAATTATGGCGCAACATCAGTGAGTGGGTCTTCCAACGTTTTGGAGTATTTTGGCGCGAAATTCACGACCAATCAAGATGTCTTAAAATTATCTTTTGAT
>JAUSNQ010000060.1 GCA_030655595.1 Paludibacter sp. | reverse complement strand
TGGTTTTCACGTTCTGCTGAAGGCGACTTCGACATGTCGCTGATTGCAGAAAGAGGCATGTATAACGCAACGGCCAATGACATGATCCAGGCTTCAGCCTCCAAAATCGGGATGAATAAAATTAAAGATGCCGGTCAGGCTTTGGTCAACAACAGTTACATTCAGGTTGTAGAATTCAAGAATGTTATAACCATGCAAGAGTACTACGACGCCCAGGATGCAGCCAATCTAAAATATGCGCAGGCTAACAACACGCAGTATAAACCGGTGAGTCGCACCAAAAATGGTTGGAAAGCAATTGCTATTTCTTATTTGTTCAAAATTGACCCAGCTTATGTTGATGTGCTTTTCAACGAGATGTGGATTTACAGCGACGACGATGCAAATACCCGCGCACAAAAAAAGGCGTTGTTTGACAACACAAATTTCAATTTCAACTTCGTGATGCAAGTCACAAACGATGCCGATGGATCGCAGGACAACCCCAATCCGAACACCGGAATACCAGCCCAGTTAAGCAAAGAACAACTGTTTGCACGATTGGTTAATAGCGGTGTTAAAGCAGCTCTTTACGAATTTGAAACCAAATACGAAGATTTCAGGGTAAAGACAGCTTTGTTTGCAGTCAGGCCCTTGCGCTCAAAAATCGGGACAAAAGAAGGCTTGGGGGTAGATCAACGTTTCTTTGTACTCGAAAATACCATGAATTCGAAAGGCGAAATTTTGTCGAAACGACAGGGAGTTATCCTTGTAAAGAAAGTTGAGAACAATTCAGTTGTTGCCACAACAGCCAACATACCCATGTCAAAATTCTATCAAACTGCCGGAAAAAGATTAGAACCGGGCATGACCATGCAACAGCGTAACGATTACGGAGTCGGTCTGTCGATGGGTGCCGGCGGAGGCGCTTTGGGAGGATTTTACATGAAAGCCGAAGGTAATCTGGCAACGCTTTCCAGGATGTTACCGGGCATTACCAATGCGATTAAAGTAACTCAATTGAAAGTCTTTGGTTCTGTGGCTTTCGATTCTGGTGAATATTCAGCCTACGACGCTAATTTCACGAGGTATCAGATAGGCATATCAAAGGGATTCTATTTCATGAGAAATTTATCATTGGCACCTTTCATCGCATACGGATCCGAAAGCGCTACTTCTGATTATTTTGGTGATGGGTATTCCGTTAATGGCGACTTTTTAAATTTTGGAGCTTACTTCACGCTCAACATCTTGTACAACCTGCAACTCGTAACCACCCTGAATGCATATGGCATGTTGGGAAATGCCTATCAAAAATACGACGGAGAGACCACTGCGACTTATGTCAATACGTATGATGAGTATTTTGATGGTCGTTCGGGTGGCAACATTGAATTTGGAATACGTTATGAGTTTTAATATTTAGACTGATTCATCATGAAAAAGAAAGCAATTTGCATCACATCTTTACTTTTTGCTGTATTGATGTTGTTGAGCGCACAATCGAGAAGAGACTTGAAAGCCATTTACAACAGTCAGTATAGCTACGAACTGTTGTGTTTGGGCGTGGGACAGGATGGAACCAAAGCCATCAAGGTATGGAGTTACGGAAAAACAGCCGAAATCGCTGCACACAATGCCAAAAGGGATGCGGTAGCAGCGGTAATTTTCAAAGGCGTGCCTGGTGGTAACGGTGCGGCTCCTACTCCACCGATTTTAGGCATTGATGGTTATGAGAAAAACGAATCGTTTTTCGATGAATTCTTCAAAGCCGGCGGCATGTATCTGGGGTTCATCAATTTAACTGTAGATGGAGTTCCCAGCGGGGCAGACCGAATCAAGACCGAAAAAGGTTTTAAAGTGGCCATTTATGCATCGGTTAATTTTGATGCTTTGAGAAAATACCTCGAAGACCAGGGTATGGCGCGACGGTTAGATGCCGGTTTCTAATCAACAAAAATATTAACTTAAAATACGATATTACATGAAAAAAACGATTATCCTTTTGACATTTGCCTTTATTTGTGCTGCCATGTCAGGACAGGCAAAAAAACCAACCATCATGGTTGTGCCCAGCGATGCATTTTGCATCAGCAAAGGTTATTTTACGAACTTCAACCAAAACGGTAGCGATCAGAAGATACCCAATTACAAAAAAGCCATGCAGGAAGACAGTCAGATTCGCTTGGTAATCACCAAAATGGGTAGCATCATGACCGACCGGGGATTCCCGCTCAAAGATTTAGAGCAAACGCTGAAAAGCATTGAGACCGAAGGTGCCGAACTGAGCATGATGGCTTCAAAATCATCCGGCGCTGCCATCAGCGAATCGCCTGTTGATATCCTGAAAAGAACTGCAAAAGCCGACATCATCATGGATTTGGATTATTCGGTTCAACGGCAAGGTCCCAATCAAATTATTACTTTCAATCTGCGCGGATTGGATGCTTATACCAACAAACAAGTCGCTGCTGCTGCCGGCGTGGGTGCTCCTTCGTCATTTGCCACAGCTGATTTGTTGCTCGAAGAAGCTGTACTCAGTCACATGGACGCTTTTAACGGACAGCTGAGTCGCCATTTCGAAGATATGTTCAAAAACGGACGGGAAGTTACAGTTGTGGTCAGGGTTTGGACTGGCGCTGAAGTGGATTTGGAAGAAGACTTTACTGTGAATAATGAAACGGATGCACTTGCGATGCACATTGAAAACTGGATGGCTGAAAACACGGTTTCAGGAAGATTCTCGACCATTGATGCAACAGAAAATGTACTCCGGATGGAGCAAGTACGCATTCCGATGATGTACAAAAGCTCCAGTGGTCGTGAGATGGCCATGGACACACGCCGGTTTGTTTCTAATCTAAGCAGGTATCTTGCTGCTGCACCCTTTAACATCGAAACAAAAATTTATCAGCGCGGACTTGGGGAATGTTGGTTAATCATCGGAGAAAAATAATTTAAATCGATACATCATGAAAAGTTTTATAAAACCATTGGCATTGCTGATAATTTTTGCAGCGTGTACACAATATGCAATTAGTCAGAACAGTGCCGGCCAAAGCGATGATTTCAAACGCATCGCCATTTCTCCTACACTGCCGCCAGAACTCAGTAAATATCCACAAGCATCTCTGAATGTCCTGCTGAATAAAATGAAGAATATTGTGAGTCTGAATGGCATGAGTGCTTTAGAAGGCAGTAATATTTTCATCATTTATCCGCAGATTTCGGTGATTAAAAGTGATGTTACAGCCACAAGTCCGGCGATGTATGCGCTGCGCCTGGAAGTCATTTTGAATGTAGCTGATTTCTACACAGGGAATATTTATGCAAGTGCTTCGCATGAAGTTGCGGGTGTAGGCAGAACCGAACAAGTCGCCTACAACGCTGCTTTCCAGCAAATACCCGACAGAGCCGGCAAATACAAGGTGATGATGGAAAAAGCCAAAAACGAAATTGTGGGTTATTACAATTCCCATTGCGACCTGGCCATCTCACGTGCTAAAAGTCTGGCTGCTCAAAGAAGATGGAGCGATGCCCTGGATTTGTTGAATTCGGTTCCTCCGGTATCGCGGGAGTGTTTCGACAAGGCCAACCTGGCAGCCGAAGAAATTGCACGCAACATGCCGTACATCATTCCTGCCGAACATCCAATTGATGATGAAAAAGTGAAAGCCAAAGAAATTGAAACCAGCGATTTGGTTGAACTCGGCAACAATGTGTTCATCCGCTACAAAAGTGCCAGGTTGATAGGCGATAAAACTACTGTTTATTTTGAGCTAATCAGCAGAAATGAAGATGACTACGACCAGATATTCTGGAGAATCTACGAGACTTTCATCATCAACGAAAAAGGTGAAGAACTCAGGATTAATCTCATGACTGTTGGCAAAAAGGAGAGTAATCATTACATCAAAGCTACGTTGATTCCGGAAGTCAATACCGAGTTGGTGTGCGAATTCCCGAAGGTCAAGGAAGTCAAAATGCTTCGATTCATGATCAACGACAATTTGTTCCGATTTAAAAACATCGTGCTTGCTAATTAAAAACAACCTACAATGAGAAAAATAATTTTTTCATGCTTCGTGCTTTGCGCGATTGCTGCTGTTGCACAAGTCTCGGTGTTGGATAAAAGCGGGAAAAAGCCCGGCTGGACGATGGAGATGGAACGCGGATTTTTGGTTGGCATCGGAAAAGCAACGGATATGCAACTGGCACAGGACAATGCACTGCTTCAGGTGAAAGCTCAAATTGTGACTTCTGTGGCCGATAACATTGTTTCGAGTTCCGAATTGCGGACTGTCGAGGTGACTGCCGAAAACATCTCGAAACAATTCCAGAGTTTTTCCGGCACCATCACTTCCCAATCGGCAACACAAGATTTCCTGCACGGTATTTCGAAAGTGAATGTCAGCGATTTCTACTGGGAAAAACTGCAGGACAAGAGTACCAAAGCTGTTTATTATCAGTATTTCATCAAATATCCTTTCAGTCAGTGGGACCTCGAAAAATTAGTTGCTGATTTTAAAATGAAAGACCGGGAGTTGACTGAAACATTAGAGAAAACCCTGGCACGCTTAAACACCTTTACCTCCATCGAGGAGTTGCGGGAGTGTAAATCCATCCTAACCGGACTGCATCAATATTTCATTGATCAAAGAAAGACCAAAGCACAAATTGGCATCGAGCGTTCACTGCAGTTACTTGCATCGGTCATCATCCGGAACGAAGGCAGCACCTTGGGGACATTGCGTTACGCGCTGTACATCGACAATCGCATCGTGACTTTCTCATCACGTCCGACCATCACTGCTCCGTGCGCCATCATCGAAGATCGGAAAACCGGCACCGAAGTTTGTGTGTTGAGATACCGGCATGATGAGTGTTACGGCGATGTGGATAATAAAATTAAAGTCAGCTACAACATCCCTGAAGGGAAAAAAGCTGAAAACACCTTTTATTTCGACATCAACGAAAACAAAGCTGAATTGAACCTGATTGGCACCATCAGAATCAATGCGGGCGAGATTGGTGATGAAGTGGTGAGGAATGCTACTTGTAAAGTTGAACTTGCATCCAGGTTCGACAGTCCGGCAACCATTACCAACATCACACTCGAATGGAAGCAAAATGGGATTATCATCGATATTCCGGTCAACCAGATTGTACAGGGAAAAGGAACCCATGTGATTGAATACATCATTCCATCCCTCGCCATGGCACCGGTTTCGACCTTGT
This sequence comes from Paludibacter sp., assembly GCA_030655595.1. The sequence goes on along the minus strand of JAUSNQ010000060.1, from coordinate 16,165 downwards.
TGTTTCCTGAAAACAAAGTCAACGGAACGATTACCTACACATCAGGTAACCAGACACAACGCATTCGGATTTATCAGCGGGATTACATTACCTCCTGGTAAACTATTTGAGGATGGCCTCTTCTATTTCTCGGAAATAGCGGGAATTGACTTGCTGCAACAACACATTGTAAGCTTCGATTCCCGCTTTTTCAGGGGTAAGTTGCATGCCTCTCACGGGGGTAAGTTGAGCCGTGTATTTGATGTTGTTTTGTTTGTCGGAAAGCACAATCGTGCCCTGCAACACAAAAGTATATATCCCATTATTGAAACTCAATTGTTTGGTATCTGCCTCCACAAAACAGATATAATCCGTTCCATCCCCGTCGGTTACGTAACCCGATGACCTGCTCAAACTCTCAAAAGTTCTCTTCAACTGACTGTCCGACAAGGCTTTCCCATTATTTCTTTCATTTACTTCGAAACGAATGGATGGCTTGCGGATGTAAACCGGTACGGAGAGCGTTTGAAACGGCATTTCCAGGATGGCTTTTCTGACAACAAAATCGGCAGCCGATTCAAGCAAGATGCTGTTGATGTCGGGTGATATGCGAATTACTTCCTGTGTTTTCGTAGAACGAACTTTCCCAATTGCAAACTGGGCTCTTCCATTGGCATTGGTGACAGCGATGGGTTGTTGTATCGCCCTTTCAGAATAATACGCCAAAAGCGGAAAACCAGGCACAAGGTTTCCGTTGGCATCTTTCAAGTAAAAAGTAAGCTTGTCCTGGTTGATTGCTTCAGCAGATATAAGATTGATTTGCGGATTAGCAGCCTCTAATTTAATAGAAGATAAAATGTTATTGAGGGCAGTGAATGACTTAACCACCAAATTTTCCTGGCTACCATGCACCTCAGCAACAATATTTTCATTCAGATAGAGTTTCACCGCATCAACCGTTTTGGCATAATGCACCAAAGCATTTCTCAAATCGCCCCGCTTTTCAGCATCGGTGGCCAACAAGAAAAAAGAAAGCGCATTTTGAGTTGCCGCCTGCCGTTTGAGTTGCTGTTGTTCATAATACTGCCGTTTTGATAACCGGTAATACACCCGGTAATTCTTTTTATCTGCATAGCTATCAACCAGTTCATATCCTTCAATTTCAGTCGTCACGCGCGAACGAATCAGCGAGTTAAACTCATCTTTGATGACATCATTTCTGACCAGCGTAACCAGCACATTGGAAGAAAAAAGCTGCACAGAAATTTCAGAAGCCAGTTCATTCAAGGCATCTCTCCTGGCTCTTTCGATGTGCGTATTTTGTTTTTTGATGATGGGAGCCGATCCGATACCGATGAAATAATCCGGATCTGAAAGGTGGGTGTTGACCCAATCAGGCACGACCGGTTTGCGGAAGCAAGCCACAGCTTCAGCAGATGAAAACAAGAAGATGCACAGCATGATGCCGCAGATAAGACGTTTCAACAGGTTATTTTTCAGGATCATACAAACTTAATTTTTTATACATTGCGGCAGCAGCAGTCATGGCAAAGCTGCTTTCAAAACTCACTTTATCGGCCAAAACCGACCGTGCATCAAACAATTGTCTCATCGCATTCAAACGCGCTTTATCAGTATAAATGGTATCTCTTCTACCCTCTCCCCAATCGCCCGGCAATAAATCACTCACATCGTACTCACTCCTGGCATAGGTAACCTGATCACTGTAGGATTTTTGAAGCACATCAGACGCTATCACGATGGCATTTTCAACGCGGATATATTCATACCCGAATTGTATGGTGGCATTGGCAGATTGAGCATACTCAACATAGTTTACTTTTTTGAATTTTTCCTCTCTGTCTTTATCCCTGTATCGCAAGTATGCTTTTCTTTCAGTCTTTTGGACTCTTGAAGTTGAATATTGAGAACTGATGATATTCCCGGATAGAAAAACCCGCACAGGAATAACCAAACTTGCATCAAACGGCAGGTTATTAGCCAATGCAAGTCGCTGTTCTTCAAGCATTTTTCGGGAATAGTCGGTCGAAACAATTCTCAACAAAGGATGTGCTTGCTTCACAAATTCATGCCTCGTAAATTCCTCAATCTGATTCGCAAGCAAAGGGGAAGTCGCACCGTTTTTAAAAGGTTGAATGGCAACGGTCAGCATGGCATACTGTAAAGCCTCTTTTTGAAGCGCAACCGCATCCTTATATCCGGCATCAATACGCAGCAACTTACCAAATCCATAATAAGCTGAACGATACAATTTCAACACTAAATGTTGACGGGATGCTCTATAAATAGGTTCACAGACCGCAAAGGTGTGTAATTCGGCGGCACGTTCATAATGTTTATCAATGTCAAGCACTGCTGCAAATTGCTCTTCAGCTTCCTTAAACCGCTCCATATCAAGCAGCTGTTGCGCTTTGGTATAAGTTATTCGCAAATGCCGGTTTTTTGCTTCTTCGAATTGTCCGAGGGCTTTCAGACTGATATCTACATCCACTTTTAAATTAGTAAGCTTATTTTTCAGATTTTGCAGATCCATGTAATACCCGACCACCTGATCGTCCTGCAAAAAAGCATAGGCTTCATTAATTTTCATTTCAAGCTCATCGCTGTATCGTTTCGACGACCGCATGAGTCCGATGCGGGCATCATCATTTTTTTCATTTTTCTTCTGAAGCGAAAACATGTAATTATCAACTGCCAGACTATACATTTCGGCCTGTTCGTATTTTGAAGCAATGCGTGCGAACCGTTTGGATGCACAGCCGGAAAGCATTAAGCATAGCATGCAGGTAAAAATCCACAGAAAAGAGCTGCTTTTGTAGCTTGTCATCTAATATAAGAATCTGATAAATAATTTATTAATTCACACGATCGATGGTAAACCCACCCTGAACTTCGCCCCTGAAAATCTTGAACACATTCCATTTATTGCCTACTTTCCCAACAGGCACATAAAAGGTATTGGTTAATTCGTTGTTGTTATACACTCTGACCGTGGCTTTCGATTTCGAGAGGGCATTGGCAGAAGCCTTGGTGCTGTTCGTATAATCGACCACGTAGCAGGTGTAAGCACCCTGATTATCTGCACGGTAAATGGTGATTGTTTCCGGACCGTAACCATTGGTATCGTCGCGGTCGAGTTGCGCTGCACCATCACCGGAATTTTGCTTGTTGCGATAGGAAATGTGATAGGAACCATCTTTGATGAGGTGCAGGTCGAGGTCGGCCGGACTGTTATCCCAATCGAGGACAATTCGTACGGCACCCAACTCAGTACGGGGAGAAACCGTGAAGCGATTATAAAAAATCGTATTGGCAATCACCTCGAATCGATAATTGGCCGTGATGTAGCCTCTTTTGGTAAAAGAAAAGTAATAAATCCCATCAGCTTGTTTCTCAAACTGCACTTTTCCACCCGGATCGGTTGTATAAGTTCCAATACCTTTGATATCAACAGCCGCATCCGGAACCTCATCTCCGGTCAGTGCATCAAAAAAACGCAAGGTAAATTTACCATCGTGCATTTCAGTCTGCACATCCTCCAACACACCACGCATTTTGTCAATTTGCGCAGTTGCTGTATAAGCAATGAATGTAATCATTGTCAGTATAAACCACCGTTTCATAATATTAAATTTATAGTTTTATATCTTGATATTTAGTTGATTATGAATTGTCTATGAATTAATTACCGACTAAGCAAAACGTACAAAGTATTATCTTTCAACATCAAACGTTGAATCATCACCCTGAAATCAAACGTTCCTGTTTCCCTGTTGAGCGAAATCAAATTCGACTTGTACTGATCCCCTACTTGTTTTACACGCACCTGCTCATTCAAAAACTGTTTGGATATCTGCCGGAAAAGGTCAGACATCAACGCATACCACAATCCGTGATATACCGGTGCTCCCCTGTATTCTTCAGCAGGCAGACTCATTGCATCATCCGGCTGGTAAAAATAGCGATAATTATCAAAATACGATGCTGTTTCGTTGAATTTACTATCGATGCTAATTTTTCCGCGGCTATCGGCAAGATAACGATAGTTTGCGTTCAGAATCATATTCGATGGCATAAAGGCCAATCTCTTATCGACTGAAATCCTGTTGATTGATTGATTAACTCCATCCAGCGAAATCTCTTTTGAGTACATTTCAACCTTGCCATCAAATTGCAAGCGTACATTTTTTTGGGGTGCATGAGCATCAACTTTGAGCAATACAATCATTTCTCCGCTTGCCAACTGATTATGCTCAAAACTGCACTGACTGAGTGGTAAGCTACAACTCAACTGCAGCTCGCACAATTCTTCGTAATTAGATGCAATTTCCCGGTCATTGCCATCGTGAAAGAAATCAGTCAACCCCCTACCCTTACCCTGTTGTAACGCATACATGAAAATTGCCCGAGCATAAGCCTGGTTCATGGCAGCCAGGGTATCCGTCATGGCCGGATCGGAAATCCCAATGAATGTATCAGGTGAAATAGCCGCAAAAACGGCAGGGATGGTACTTTTTACCGGTATCGGAACACTTTTTTCTTGCTGTGGGGGCGACATATCATCAATCAGCTTCCTCAGGTAGGTCTGAGAAGAACAGAAAAAGCATCCTGCAAAAATGCAAATTGACAACAAAAAGGTTCGCATAAGGTCAAAAAAATATCTCCCCGAACTGAGCAAATCAGCAATCGGGGAGATGGTGATAGAATTTTATCTTCCTACTTTACTCATTTCATCTTCGAAAGTCTTTTTGAACTTTTCGTAGTTGTAGTCAACTTTCAGCATTTCACTGTCACTCATGCGGTTATTCAGAGAAGCAAGCAACTCACTACTACCCAGCTCGATGCAAACATAATACTTGTAGTTACCATTTTTTGTCATGGTTGTTTTTTCACAGATAACAGTCGTACCGGCAAGCGTTTGATCAACCACCTCACGGGTCAGCCCTTCGTAATTTTTCATCAACTCTTCTTTGTTGTTGTAATTACCCGATTTCACATAATTATCGGTAACACTTTTAACCGTAGTATTGATAGAAGCTGCAAGTCCCGCACGCGCTTCGCTCATGGCCTTTCTTTTGGCCGTCATTTGGTCCATGCTTTCGCCAATGGCTGAAAACCTGAACGCTTTGCTGTTACTCTGAAATTCCGGTCCGGCACAATGTGTCTTGATCTCCACTTCTCCAAAATCCTGAGAAGTTAATGCTTTGGTTTTACACGAAACCACACTCAAGCTAACGATTCCAATCAGCAGGAATACGTTTACGAAAGACAAAATACTTTTTTTCATAAGATGTTGATTTAAAATGATGTTTTAATATGGATAATTAAAGATGATTGTATTGATTTATGAAAGATGATTCAAAGATAAATAATTTTCTTAAAATTACTTTATGTATTATAAAAAAATATCTGCATAAAGTGATGCGTATGCATGTTTAAAATGAAATATCGGTAAAAAATCCATTTTTGATATGGCTGGATCTCCAAGACATTGTAAGAGATTTTCCCAAAACATAACCAAAGACAGTATTATAATATAAATATTTCTTACATTTGCATTTAGTTTGTATGTATAGTATAAACATTTATTATTTCATATTGTTAAACGACAGTATAATATAAACTTATTTAAACTAATAGAACCATGTATATACCAACATCACTTATCAGCAGAAAAAGATATATTGACCAGATTACTCCATTCATGGACAAATCGATTATTAAGGTCATGACCGGTCAACGCAGGGTTGGAAAGAGTTATTTGCTATTTCAGTTGATACAGCAACTAAAAGAAACAAAGCCGGAAGCAAACATCATCTATATTAACTGCGAAGATATTGCTTTCAGCGATATCAAAGATGCTGATAGCCTTCACAAATACATTGTGTCAAATAGTATAAAAAACGAATCAAATTATATTTTTATCGATGAAGTTCAGGATGTTATTGATTTTGAGAAGGCATTAAGATCATTACTGTTAACCGAAGGGAATGACATTTACATAACTGGAAGCAATGCAAACCTCTTATCAGGTGAGCTCGCGACTTATCTCGGAGGCAGGTATATTGAGTTCCCAATTTACAGTTTATCCTATTGCGAATTCCTTGAATTTCATACACTTGTCGATTCTAATGAAAGTTATCTCTTATTCATCAAATACGGCGGCTTGCCTTATCTGGTCAATCTTGCATTAACCGATGAAGTTGCGTGGGATTATCTTTACAGTATTTACTCGACGATATTACTCAGGGACGTTGTAACACGCAACAAACTAAGAAATATTGCATTTTTCGAACAATTGGTGTTGTTCTTGGCAGACAATATCGGATCACTTTTTTCAGCAAAAAAAATCAGCGACTACCTCAAATCACAACAAGTATCGATTACAAGCGTACAGATACAAAATTATGTAGAATATCTGAAAAGTGCTTTTCTGATTCATGCAGTTCGCAGGTATGATATTACAGGGAAAAGATTTTTTGAAATTGGGGAGAAATACTATTTTGAGAATTTAGGATTGAGAAATGCAGTCATAGGTTTTAAGGCAACCGACAGAGCAAAACTGCTCGAAAACGTAGTTTACAACCATTTGCTCTACCTCGGTTACAAAGTAAATGTCGGTTCGCTGAATGTATATGAAATTGATTTTATAGGAGAAAGAAAAGGCGAACGGATTTATGTCCAGGTAACACAAGGCATTGATAACCAAAAAACATTCGATCGGGAATTTGGTAATTTATTAAAAATTCAGGACAATTATCCCAAATGGATCATCACAGAAGATGACTTTCAAGGCAATTCGATTGAAGGAATTAAAGTTATACCCGTCAGGAAATTTTTGCTTGCTGATAAGATTTGACTGCGATGTGGGCGGTTAACGTGACAAAGCAGCAAATGCTGAATAACAGGATGAATATGTTTCTCATGAAAGATATATTTTACAGGTTAATGTGTTGTTAAGCAAAAATCGGAAATTCTCTGTACAGAAGCAACAAATCAATCGTTTCGGTGCGCAATTTTGAGCGGACAAACTTTTTTGTTTCATCATCCATCAATTCACCTAATCCATTCAACATCCCTTTATCAGATTTTTTTTCAAGGCTATAAATGCATTTTTGAAGATATTCTTCCCACGATGTTTGCATCCGCATCTCAATCAACTGTTTATTTATTGGTGTACGTTGCTTCATGAAATAATGCACATCAAAAATATCCCGATTTGTTAATTCATTCCGATCAAGCAAAGCGCATAACTTATGGGCAAACATATCGGGCAGTGTCATGACCTTCATACGAATCCCCAACAGGTTTTTAATCTCGTAATGGTTGTCAAACTCGCGGTTAGATATTTCAACTTTCAGTTTCCTTTCCCCAACCCCGTAATCAAGCACAATCAGAGGTCCATAAAACTTCATAGCTTCATCGTGTATGGTTCCGTATTTCAACAATATGTTTCGAATTTTTTGATATACCAGTTCCTCCTTCTCCGGATTTATCAGATTAAAATCTAAATCCACAGAAAACCTCGGCAAATCATAGAAAAACATCAGGGCTGTTCCACCTTTAAATCCCAGATAATTAGCCAATTCTATATCGGAATAAATTTCTTTTAAAATCTGCAACATAAAAAATTTATGCTTGTTTAAATCGATCATCTTTAAAAAGTTTAGTTACACGTTTGGTTAGTGTTTTTGATTGGTATATTGGTAATAATCTGTATATCAAATTTACATCAATCGAATTTAGATTATCAAAATAGTAATGGCTGCTCAGATAAAGGGTATCTAACAACGCCCTTTCGGGTGTTGCCATGCTGACCCCCGTTTCAGCTGTAACAATGCCGGATAAATCAATTAAAACTTCATTTTTGATTTTTCTGAATGCTAATGTTACCCCTTCAATTTCTATATTTCTACTCAGATAACTGACAGCGGTAATCTGCGAATTGAATTGAAATACAACACCAGCTTGTTGGAGTACGTACTCTAAAGAAATATAAGATGGAGTATAAAGCAGACAGGCTAACTCATTCATGCTATAGCCTTGTTTGGCATAAATGCCTTTTCTGGGATTCAACAGTTTACCTTTCTGAACAAAATAATTTAGTCGCTTATTCAGTGACACAAAATTTGTTTCACCAATTAACATGGCAATATCATTCAATTTGAAAACAGATCTGTTTTCGTTGTAAATACTGAATAACAAATCATTTTTTATGTTTCGTGGGCTGTACATCTGAATTATTCGTATGTTTGGTTCACAAAAGTAACTAATCCTTATGAATTAACCAAGAGATATGTTGCAAAATATGCTTCACTTGTCCCTCCCTCGCTTGTACACAACTCGTTTCTTTTTTTAGCTCAAAACCAATACTGTTGAACTATGGGACAAGAACGAGACGGAACCCCAGATCGTCCTTGCGACCGCCGGGGCCGTAGCTGCCGCGAAACGCAGACCGGCAGTAGTTAGCATCGTTGAACCAACTGCCACTGCGACCCACGCGGTACGAACCAGATGAAGGACCTTGCGGATTCGTTTGCGGACTACTACGGTAATAATCACTCCCATACCAGTCGCTGCACCACTCCCACACATTGCCACTCATATCATACAGTCCAAGTGCGTTGGGTTTTTTGGTGCCTACCGGCTGAGTTTTACTTCCGCTATTGGAACTGTACCAGGCATACTCCCCCAAATTACTTTCGCTGTTGGTCCCCGCCCATTTTGTGCGGTTCGTTGCTCCGCCTCCTGCCGCATATTCCCATTCGGCTTCCGTTGGCAAACGGTATTGCTTTCCGGTGAGTTGATTTAGCTTTTTAATAAACTCCTGACAATCGTTCCAACTAACTTGTTCAACGGGCAGATTGTTACCCTTAAAATTACTCGGGTTACTGAGCGAAGCCGAAGTACCCATCACCGCTTGCCACAAAGCCTGGGTTACTTCGGTTTTACCCATCATGAAATCACTCACAGTTACCTGATGCAGTGGTTTCTCGTCACTTTCTCCATCATTGCTTCCCATCTGGAAAGTTCCACCCTTGATGGCTATCATCTCAAAACTCACTCCTTTAACCGTTTCGGTAAAAGATGCCAGTCCAAATGCCAGCGTAAAGTTGGTTTCACCTCCGCTTTGTGCAATTTCAACCCTACGTTCAGCCGTTTTCCCTTCACGCTCAATTTTCAGCACATGGCTGCCAAATGTCAGGTTTCCTGTGTAAGGCGTTTTGCCCACTGCATTGCCATCAATAAATAAATTCACTCCCGAAGGTGTGGAGTTGATGGTTACTTCGCGTCCATTAATCAAAGTCTCGTTTATCATCGCGCTTTTCCCCTCGGTGATACTGATGGTTTTGGATACAGGCGCATAGCCCTGACGACTAAGTTGCACCGAATAATCACCTATTAACAACCGGCTGATGGTGTTTGGTGTTGTACCATAATCCTTTCCATCAATACTGATTTTTGCTCCCGGAGGATCAGTGATTACATCCAATGAGCCATAAATGGGAGTAGGTTGCAAATTAACTGTTCGCACCTCGCCAATCTTAAGCTCAATATCCTGTTTGGCATCACGATGCTGTGCCAACCTTGCCTCCACGGTAAACACACCAGCCGGCAACCGACCTTGCCATGTTCCGTTTCCTTTATTATCGTTATTGATGTATAGGGGTGCGTTGAGCGGTGCATTTAGCGTAAGTTCCGCAAAATTCGGCTGAAGTACCCCGTTAATGGTGCTTGTTTGTGCATCGTTTACCAGCACTTTTTGTGCAAAAGGTTGATACATTTCTTTCATTACCTTCACCGTGTATTCCCCACTTTTCAACGCATCCGTAGTCATGGGTGTAAGCTTTGACAAAGGCTTGTTATCAATAAAAACCTGGGCTCCACTTTCTGGTGTGCTGTTCACTGTAACATAACCAAAATTTGGTTTTAGTTTGATGTTCAACTCTTTCTTCGCATTTGATATCTCCACCATTCCTACTTCCGTATGATAAAGTGGAGCTTCTACCCGATAAGTATAATTTCCCGGCTTCATCTTAGCCTGATGTACTCCTGTCTTGATGTAAATATCATCCATGTATATAGCAGCATCTGCCGGCTCAGGGGTAATAACGAGCCACTGACTTTCGATGGTTTCCTCCACGATGGTGGTTACCTTTCCGGTAATCAGCACCAATTCATAAACGGTTTCTTTTTCAATACTGAGGGGAATCATATAGTCGCGCAACTGCCCAAGTTGCGGATGAAAGATGGATAATCGTTTCAACCCATAAGGAACATAGACCCATATCTCGGATGGTTTTTGTACGGTTTTCACAATACCAAGTTGTCCGCCATCGAAGTTGAATCCTGTCTGTGTGGTCACTACTTTGATTATCGCACAAAACTGTCCGTCCCGATCTTTCAGGGGATAATTCACCCGTGCATCCAAATCGTTATCAAGACGACGGAAGGATTTGACGTTGATGTCGGCGGATAATGTGCCAAAGCAGCAAATGCAGAGCAAAAGAAAGCCAATTTTTCTCATATTTCGATTTGTACAGATTTAAGCAATACTAATTAGCAACAAAAAAATAGTTCGTAAAATTAACAAGTATTATCAAGCAACAGCAGCCAGGGCGAAGATTTTAATACCGACATCCGCTCATTGCTTAGCTTATAGTCTTTTTTTCATTTCAACACAATAGATCCCTGAAATTTAAACGGTTAATAGTTGCTATTTTAGCTTTATATGTGTCCGTAAAAGCATTTATTCTTTTTACTCGTGCACTTTCGTTCCATTTAATTTCATAAGCGCTGATCTTTCCATCCACTTCTTCGATATAGTCAATTTCCTGCTGTGATGTTGTTCGCCAGAAATAGCTCTTTATAAATGGGTTGGCGTAATTATTTTTTTTCATGCGTTCCGAAATGATGAAGTTTTCCCAAATAACACCTTTATCATCTCTTATCGACAATGGATTAAAGTTATTGATAATTGCATTTCTTATTCCACAATCCCAGAAATATATTTTTTTAGCCAATTTCAATTCATTGCGCAAATTACGACTAAATCCATTCAGGGTGAATACTACAAAGCCTTTTTCAAGTATTTCAATGTATGTTTTTATGGTATTCTTATCTACATGAAGTAATTGTGCCAATTCATTGTAGGAAACTTCACTTCCGGTTTGAAAAGCCAACGCCTGTAATAGCTTTTCTAAGACCTCCGGCTTCTGTATATTCGAAAAAGCCAACAAATCTTTATATAAATAACTATCAATCAATTGTTTTAACCGCTCTTTTTCTTCAGATGGATGGGTAATAATTTCCGGATACATGCCATAAATAAGTCGGAGTTCCAACTGCTGAAGCGATTTGATGTATCCTTCGGTTTGCTCCAATTCACTCCAGCTAACCGGAAACATCAAATACTCCCATTTTCGACCGGTAAGTGATTCGGAAAGCTGGTTTTTGATATCAAGGGCAGAAGAACCACTCAACAATAATTGAATATCTTTGAATTTATCTACGATAATTTTGGCTGTTAATCCTATGGTAGGAATGCGCTGAACCTCATCAATAAATACAATTTTGTGCTTCCCAACAATGCTTTTGATTTGTTCTGTTGAGGGTTCATTCAAGGTTTCACGCACAACCCTGTCATCGCCATCCAGCAGCAAAACATCGGAATAAGATTGAAGCAAATTCAACAAGGAAGTGGTTTTGCCTGTCTGACGGGCACCAATCACAACGATTGCTTTGCCCGAAAACATACGTTTCGTCAAAAGTTTTTCAATATCACGGATTATCATACTCATTTGTTTTTGCTGCAAAGATAATGATATTTTTTGTTCAATTCACCAAATTAGACCTATTTTGGTGAATCAATTCACTGAATTTAGCTGTTATTGGTGAATCTTTCTCCTGATATGACCTGTGTGCCAGGTCTGTGGTTACTGCTATAACTTCCATACCAATCTCTGCACCACTCCCAAACATTCCCGTTCATAGCATACATTCACTCAAAAATCCGACAACCCATATATACTCCCATCCGCATGCTTCTCAGGTTGCCAGGTGCGGACATGAATAATTGGCGAGATGGAATCTGTCATGTCAATCAACAGAAACAGATAACCGGTATCACCGTAGTTGGTCGAAAAATAATCCTGCTTGATTTGGATTCCATAGACTTCGTTGCCCTTGCCTGATTGTCGCACCGTGTTATCAGCAAAACGTAAATTGATGAATTCATTGCTTTTAAAACAATGTTGCAAATTGCGCATATACTGTTCTTTCGACATCCTGTTGTACCTCACAATCTGGTTGTTGCTGTACTGAAATTCGGAGCCGGACTTGACTTTCAAAACACTTCCTGTAATGATAAGCGCATTATCTGAAAAAATGCTTTCGATATAATCAAGTCGCTTCAAGGCGTAAGCCGTTTTGTAGTTTTCCATGAAATTGATGAGCAACAGGCGCGTACTTTCACTCCAGAAATCATTTGAAGCAATGTCATCCACCGATTGTTTCGATAATCCGAAAGTGATGTTGCAGATTTTGTTTTTATTGTCAAGGGTGAAAACTACATCTTCCACAAAAGTCCTGTTGTTGTTTGTGAATGAAAAGGACATCGGCACAGAGCGACAAAGCACAAAATCGCCATGCTGATAATACTTTACAGTTCCTGATTTGAGTATTTTGGCATTGCCATATTGCATCAGGTTTTGAAAAATGCTGTATCCTTCTTTGGTGAAAAGATTTTGCACCGATGCGTAGTTTTTTGCACTGATGGCTGTCATGACTTTGTTCAGAACAGCTTGTTTGTCATCGATTTGAGTCAGTATCGTCACTGTTCCAAAATTACCTGCTTGCTTAGATGCTGTACCCTGAGTTGCTATTGGAATATTCGATTGCGCCAGCGTACTTCCTGCATCCTGACCCCGAACGTTTGCGGGATTTCTTGTTGCAACGGCAGACGTTTTCATCACATTGAGATAGGCATTCCGGTAGGGTACCTGCGGCAGTTTTTGCATCACATCGCGCAATTCCATATCGATGGCCGATTCACCTTCGAAAGCATATTCTATTTTTAACCTCAAGTCGCCACCGGCACTCACAGTTGGCAATTCAGCCACTCCCAAACCGTCTTTGGCACTGTAAATATTTGTCCAGTCCTGCCCCGTCCAGTACGCATAATCGAGGTTCCTTACCGGATGATTCTTATAGCTGACTTGGAGCAGATATTCGGCATAGGTATTTCGGTGCTCAACTTGATCAATTGTAACAGTAATGTGTGCAAAGATATCATTGATTTGCACAGGCAACCAGGTCAGCAACAAGACTTCTGTTCCATCGGGACCGGTCATTTTGATATGTCCTGCATCCGGATGGCTCCTGAGCAGGGTTTGCGACCAGTAAAAATAACGAAGGGCATCGGCAATTTGAAAATTCCTGACTGCCTGTTCGCCATTTTTAGCAAACTCAATGATTTTTTGTTTCCGTGATTCAAAAACCTTGGCAATCTCGCTGCGCTTGATATACCTGAAAACTTTGGCATCAGGTTCATGCTGAACGATAAAACGCTGGGTGTTGTGCAAGGTAGCATTGGAGTATGTTTTCAGCACATCATTCACTGTTTCCGAAAATTTATTCCCTGTTTCGGTAATGGTACGTTCAAAATTACTTTGCACCTGTGTCGATATCTGGCTGATGATATCTGCCAATGCCTGCTGATCAGCAGCTTTGAGTGTTGACCCGGAACCTTCTCCCCAAAGATAGGTCTGCTGGTCGGATTTGATTTCCTGCATGGTTTGGGTGTAACCCGAAATGATTGTCAATGCAGAGCATACTAAAATAAACGATATTTTTTTATTCATAGAATTTAAGTTTTTGCAAAGTGCTCTGATATTAAATATTTCGAAACAGTTATTTGAAAGCAACTGCAAATTGATTTGAAGAAAATAACTCCTGTTTTAATTGGCTCTTCAAATGGTGAAAACGCCTTGTACTTCACCCCTGATTATCTGCACGATAAATAGTAACAGTTTCGGGTCCGTAACCATTGGTGTCATCCCGGTCAAGTCGGGCTGCACCATCTCAGGTGAGGGCATCGAAAAAACGCAAGGTAAATTTCTCATGATGCATTTCAGTCTGGACATCCTCGAGCACACCACGCATTTTGTCAATTTGTGCTTTTGCTGCAAACGACAAAGTCATGATCATTGTAAAAACCAGGATACGTTTCATAAGTTTATGCTTTTAAAAAAATATCTCCCCGATACTTATTTGAAACAGCAATCGGGGAGATGAATTTCGGGATATTATCTTCCCATTTTATTCATTTCGTCTTCAAAAGTCTTTTTGAACTTTTCGTAGTTGTAGTCAACTTTCAGCATTTCGCTGTTGCTCATGCGGTTATTCAGCGATTCAAGCACTTCACTTCCACCAAGTTCAATACATACGTAATACTTGTAATTTCCGTTTTTCAACATGGTCGTTTTTTCGCAAATCACGGTAGTACCTGCAAGGGTCTGATCCACCACTTCGCGTGTTAATCCTTCGTAGTTTTTCATCAGTTCTTCCTTGTTGTTGTAGTTCCCCGATTTTACATAATTATCGGTAACACTTTTCACTTTGGTGTTGATAGCACCCGCCAATCCTGCACGGGCTTCGCTCATGGCTTTTCTTTTAGCAGTCATCTGATCCATGCTTTCGCCAATGGCAGAATACCTGAACGCTTTGCTGTTACTCTGAAATTCCGGTCCGGCACAATGTGTCTTGATCTCTACTTCTCCAAAATCCTGAGAAGTTAATGCTTTGGTTTTACAGGAAACCACAGTCAAACTAACGATTCCAATCAGCAGGAATACATTAACTAAAGACAAAATACTTTTTTTCATAAGATGTTGTTTTAAAATGGACAATGAAAGATGATTTTATGGATTTATAAACAAGATTCAAAGATAAATAATTTTCTTAAAATTACTTTATATTTTCAAAATAATTGTTATGAAATGAAATTTTAGTAGTTTTGATTTAAAAAAAACACTTGTTTGCTTTATTTCTCACTTCGCCAATAATGCTTATCTTTGTGCGTAATTATACGATATTTATTCACAAGCAAATCCCGATTTTAATGAAACAAATATTTTTAATGCTGCTTGCCTGCATCATGTTCACAGGTATCAAAGCCGATGAAGGCATGTGGATGTTGCCATTGGTTGAACAACTCAACTTGCAAAAAATGCAAGGCATGGGCTTGACTTTAACTGCAGATGAAATTTACAGCGAACAAAATATCAGTCTGAAAGATGCCATTATTGTTTTTGGAGGAGGTTGTACGGGAGTAGTTGTTTCAAATCAAGGCTTGATTTTCACCAATCACCATTGCGGATACGGTGCCATTCAAAGTTTAAGTGCAGTGGAGCACAATTACCTGAAAGATGGTTTTACAGCGAAAGAGTTATCGGACGAAATTCCATCGCCGGGTCTGACTGTCAAGTTTTTGGTGAGCATTACCGATGTAACCGAACAAGTGATGTCTGCGCTTAACGACACACTTGATTTTAAGGTTAGAGAGCAAAAACAGGATTCCGTCATCAACAGCATCAAAGACGAATACGCTAAAGATAATGACTACCTCATACAAGTTAGATCCTTCTACGGCGACAATGAATTTTACGTTTTCGTGATGGAGGAATTCAAAGATATACGTTTTGCGTATGCGCCTCCCACTGCAATAGGTAAATTTGGTGGTGATACCGACAACTGGATGTGGCCGCGACATACCGGCGATTTCTCTGTTTTCAGGGTATATGCCGATTCCACAGGAAAGCCGGCAGCTTATGCAGCCAGCAATATTCCTTACATACCCAAAAAGGTGGTTCCTGTTTCATCAAAAGGTTTTCAAGCAGGTGATTTTGCCATGATCATCGGCAACCCCGGCAGTACTTCACGTTACCTGACTTCATGGGGAATCCGCAACCGGACCGATGCCACCAACCGTGCACGCATTGATGTCCGTGGCGAAAAACAAGCGGTATGGAAATCATTCATGAAAGACAACGAAGCCATCAACATCGCTTATGCAGGGAAATATGCACGCAGTTCGAATTACTGGAAAAACAGCATCGGCATGAATAAGGCAATCTCCAAGCTGGGTGTGATTGACCGTAAAATT
>JAUSNQ010000054.1 GCA_030655595.1 Paludibacter sp. | reverse complement strand
GATTTTATGCCGATGATTGATTTTGAAATAACAATTGACAAATAAACCGCCAAATGTTCAAAATGTGACGAAAAGCAGAGCAACGGTAAAACAAAGTTTTGTATGCTGTAAATAAGAATGTGGAGAAGGATTTAAGTTGAACCACCACTTTCACAATAATATTTTTTTCAAACTAATTTTAAAATATTATACAAATATGTAAAAAAAAAAGTAATTTTGTTGGCGGTTAATTCCATCTTGAATCTTAGTTATTAATCTGTATTTAAATGCCATAGAAATAATACTGTTTCAAGACGACCTTAACATTTTTCTATTTTCATATTATCGGGATGACGTTAAACATCTAAAATATATAAAAAATGAGAAGAATTTATTTATTCGGTGCCACGTTTTTGTGCGTGACAATTTTTGCCATACAGGCGAAGGATAACATGACAAGGTTAAACGACAAACTGCAAACAACGAAACATCAAAATACTTTGCAGTTGTTGGAAAAAGACGGACAACAGCAGTTTGAAATGTTGAAAATCGAAAGTTTATCTGATTTCATACTGAAAAAGCACAGTGCTTTCACAGCGTATCGCACCCCTCAAGCTACGGAAGAAACACATATACTGCTCGACAGTACCGTAACCAGAAACACTGACGGTACTTATGTTCAAAAAAACATTTATGGATACAACACTCAGGGAAAAATTGTTTTAAATGCTTTTTATGGTTGGGACGATGTAACTCAGCAGTGGGAAGGTTATCACAAATACGTATTCGAGTACAATAACAACAGTGATTTAACGCTCAAAGCATTTTATGGCTGGGATCCGGGATCCGGTACGTGGCAAGTGTCTTATAAAACCGAAAGGGAGTGGGGAGTGGATTCCGAGAATAATAAGACTTTTATTGAAATAAGATCAGATTGGGCCAGTGAAACACAAAATCTGAGGTATACATCAAAAGAAGAAACAGTTCTCCATGGAAATACAAATTACTATAAATACCGGAATATATACAATTATACATCGGAAAATTTGTGGTTACCATTTTCAAGATTTGACCAACTTTTCGATGAAGACGGATACGACTTCACAAAAGCTTATTACGACTGGAATGCTGAAACTGGAACATGGAAAGGTACAAGTAAATACGGTTACAGTAAGAGTGCCGACAATGCCTACACTCAATTCATTGCTGATTATCACTGGAACAGTGATGCATGGGATTGGACAACCAGAACCGAAACCGAATATGACAGCAACGACAATGAAATCGCTACTGCGAAATACGTCAAAAACGGCGAAAACTGGCTGGCGATAAACAAAAACGGCAAAGAAGGAGATTATACCGTTTATTACAATATAGAGAATAACGAGTTTATAAAAACGCATAAAGATGTAACACGTTACGACGAAAACGGTAATTTGGGATCTTATGATCGTTACGACTGGAATTTGGAAGCCGGGGGATGGTGGTATTTGAGCAAAAACATAGGACACTGTTATTGGGACAACCTTTCAGGTGAATGGCAGGTATACCAATATATAGAACTCGCTTATAATAAATACGGACAGGAACTTTATCGTATGCAACTTAATCGTGATAGCAGCAAAGGCGAATGGTTGACGGGATCTACTTATAAAATAGAAAATATTTATGATGAAAACGGCAAACAAACTGCCAGAGTGATGTATAATTGGGCAGGCGGAGAACCCACAATCCCTGATAATGCTTTTTGCACTGGTGACTACGCAGCCACTGCTACAAGTTACTTTAACAATCAACAATCATGGACTGTTAATATGTTCAACGATGTTTCCGATACAAAGAAAGTATGGATAACAAACCTGGTGGCTGGTGGCTCAAGTTCATCAACTCCCGTATATGGTATTGTGAACGATAATAAAACAGAATTGAGAATCCCGGTAAAACAAGAAATAGCTATAAGTGCTACTTATAGTGTATATTTGGATGGTTTTTATGGGCCTGATGGTTTAACGGAGATTCCTACCGGAGAATCTATCACTGGTATAATAAATCCTGATGGAACTATTCTTATTCAAGATGAATTTGGTAGCCATGTTTATTATAAAACTGATGGAACTCCTGCGGGTTGGTATAATGTGTTTCATGCTGATGGAGTGTTTGTTCCCGTCGGAGGAAAGAAAAACAAATATGAGTGGTCATTCAACTGGGTTGAAATCCAACGGACAATATACTTCTATTCTGAACATGATGTAGCGGGTAATGTTCCCGCCTTTGTGGTGAAAGTACAGACTTTCCCTAATCCTGCAAACGACCGTCTGACTGTGGCGGGTACAAAAGCTGGACAAACTATCCGTATATCCAATCTCAGCGGACAACAAATAAATAATTATACCGCCGGAGAAGGCAATACAATCATTAACCTTTCTACCTTCAAATCAGGCACTTATCTTGTAACCATCGACAATTACAGCATGAAGTTTATCAAAAAATAGTCAATCGCATTACTACGAGGCTCTCCGAAACACAGGACAGCCTCGTTTTTTTTATTTCCGTTAACTATTTCTGCACACCCGTAAAAGGTGTTAATGCTGATTAGGGGGTCTTGTTATTTACTTAATCACAATACTCCTTCTGTTCACAGTGTGAGCACTGAAATAACCCAATTTCACTCCGGATATATTCGTAACAGGATTTACAACATTACTTCCTTGTGGTAAAGTGTTTAACAAACTAAAACCAAAGAAATAATCGTAGACAGCTTTTGATATCACTTGCATTTCAACGGTTAGGGTATCACCCGGAACCAAGACACGAGATGCGGATGTCAAAAAACTTTTGTTTTTCATGCCGTTATTAAACTTATCATTTTCAACATAACTAGCAACCGGTTTACTATTGATATATTCAACAAAACGGTAATAATTCGTCTCATCTTCAGGATCTTCGTATTCTACAATTACCTCCCATGCAGGTATTGGTAGGCCATCCACATCAGGCATATTCGATTCTCTAACCCTTAATCGACTCATAGAAACCGGCGTAGGCATCACATCTATCGATTTAATCTCGCGATAATGGTTATCCGTTTCTACAGTAAGCTTATAACTCATACCTGGTACACCTTTAATGTTCGAAGAACGATAGCGTCCGGGAGCAAATTCGTAAAGGGTTTCCTGCAAGCCATTTCCATCTTCTAAAATTACAAGGGCACCTGTCACATGATTGGGTTGATTATTCGTATTAAAGCTCATCGTTTTTGTAATAATCACTTCAGCATTTTGTGATTCAGGAACAAATGCCTCAATAACAAGCTGTGAATCAACCTCCTTAAAATCGAATGAAATGACTTCAGTGCAAGATGTCACTGATAAAAGGAACATCAAAATTGGAATGATAGTTCCAAGTTTTTTATTGATAATTATTGTTTTCATAATTTTATTCTTTTTTCATGTACTGCATTTGCATAATACATGCCGAAAGTTTCTGATAGATTTCGCGAAGGCTATCCAAAACTTGCTATATAATTGAATATATGATATTTAAATGCTGTTTTTATCGTAAATTCAACTAATAATTACATGTAAGAAATGATAAAATGAGCGAGATTAAACTAAAAAAATCGCACAGGTGTGCGATTTTGCTTGTAATTCGTACGATGCTTCCACGTCGAATTAAAAAATAAAATTATAGGTAATCGATGGTATTGCAGTAAATAAATAAGTCATAACCGCTCGGGTTTGCCCCGGATCAATAGGATCCGATTCAAAATCTATCGCAAAAGCATTTTTTCTACCGTATGCATTGTAAACGGAAAAATTCAGACTGCTGTGAAATTTTCCCCTTTGTCTGAAGTTCCAGGTTAAGCCCAAATCAAGTCGATGGTAATCCGGCATCCGATAACCATTTCGTTCGCTGCTGTAATACCGCACTACGCCGTTGATTTCATATCTTCCACTTGGAAATGTTACCGCATTGCCGGTTTGATACACCCAGGTAGCCGAAAAAGTAATGGCCTTCGACAAATCCAATATACCAACAATAGCTAAATCGTTTGTGATGTCATGTCGTGCAGGATACCAATTATTATCATTGATTCCGGGAATATTCAACTCTGTTCTGGATAAAGTATAGCTTACCCAACCATTTAACATCCCATATTTCTTTTTCAGCATCAGCTCTAATCCATAGGCCCGTCCTTTTCCAAACAGCAATTCTCCTTCGATGTGTTGATTCGCCATGATATCGGCACCGTTTTTTAAATCAATTTGATTTTGCAACCATTTGATATACGTTTCGGCTGTAAATTGATACATGTCATTCTTGAAATTCCGGTAATAACCCAAAGATAAAAAATCACTGCTTTGAGGTTTAATATTCGGACCCGACATGATCCAGATATCAACGGGTAAAGAAGCAGATGAAGTTGTTATTAAATGAATGTTTTGGGTGTTTGCTGTGTACGAGAATTTAACAGACTTTTGTTGATTGATGATATATGTTAGATTTAAACGACGTTCAGGGGAAAAATAAGATTTTACGGCTTCACTTGACGAAAAAGAAGTTTCTTCAACCGGCTCACCATCCTCATACCTGTAGAAATCACCAGGTCCAGATAAACGAAACATATTCAGTCTAATCCCAAAATTAACATTCCATTTATCAACAGGTTTAAAATCATTACCGATATAAAATGCTTGCTCTGTTCCAAATCTTTCCTGAATGACAAAGGGATGCACAATTGCATTTTCATCTGCTTTTAATTGTCCGGGAGTGATTGTATAATTAATATGCTCATAACCAAAGGTTAACTTATTCTTTTCATCTAAATAATACTGAAATTCATGTTTAAATTGATAATTTTTGATGCTTGACAAAATACTGAATTCAGAAGGTTCAAAAAACATATCTACTTTATAATCGAAATCGCTGTAAATCAATGAAGTATTACTGAATAACTGATCGTACCACACACGATTCCAGCGTACAGTTGCCGTACGATTTCCCCATTCAAGTCCCATCCGTTGAGGAACACCAAAAGCATCTCTTCCGGAATAAGCAGATAAGTAAATCCGGTTTCTATCATTCACTTTAAAATTTACTTTGGCATTCAGGTCATAAAAATTCAAGGTATTGCTATTCAAAGTCGGATCATCCGTCAATTTCAATAACATATCAATGTAAGTCCTTCTTGCAGCAATCAAAATAGAGCCACGATCTTTAACTATGGGAGATTCTACGGATAAACGGGACGATATCAAACCAAGTCCGCCGCTTACAGCTATTCTTTGATTATTTCCATCCTTCATACGCACATCCATGACAGAAGCAAGTCGGCCACCATAATTTGCCGGAGCAGTACCCTTGTAAATTGTCAGATCCTTGATGGCATCACTGTTGAATGTAGAAAAGAAACCGAGCAGGTGACTGGCATGATATACAGTTGCCTCATCTAATAAGACCAAGTTATGGGAATTATTTCCTCCCCGCACGTATATACCACCATTACCCTCCCTGATTGATTTCACTCCTGCTGTCAGCGTTATTGTTTTCATGATATCGTGTTCGCCGAAGAACACAGGAATATTTTTGATTTCACTGACTTGAAGTTTCTCAACACCGATATTATTTAAAAGGATATTGTCATTTTTCCGAAAAGGATACACTTCAAATTCTTCGAGCAAAGTGCTTTGAGACACTAATTTGATGTCATGGTGTATATTGCGTACAAGATTTACTGCGTATTCGTATAATTTAAAACCAAGATAAGTCACTTGAAATACATAAGATCCTTCAGGCAAAGTCAAAGCATAATAACCGTAAGTATTACTAGAAACACCGATTCCGGGCAATTCAATGACTGAGATAGCTGCGCCCGGTAAAGTCTCTCCATTTTCTTGGTCTACAATTGATCCACTTATTGTAAATTTATTCTGTGACTCATTGCGAGCAACAAATAAAACAAGGAATATCAATATAAACAACAATCTAATATTCAGATATTTTTTTTTACTACTCAATCGCATTTATTTACTAAATCTTTTAAAACACTTCAATTCAGTTTTATCATCTACTTCAATAGAATAATATTTATCATCAATTTTTTGGATTTTACCTTCCTCTAATAACGTTTTGGTAACATACCCCAATTTCATTCTGTTTTCACCCAAAGGCTTTTCCATTTCATATATATTCACACCACCTTCATTTTGGTTTATGAAGTTGAATACTCTTGATTTTAGGTTCATTTTGTAAATCTTTTAAGTTTAATAAAAGATAATCATACATGATAATCATCTTCCTGAATATGGCCTTCATTTACATAAGACATGCCGAAAGTTTCTAAAAGATTTAAAAAGCGTATGCTTTGCAATCTAACAATTTGAATATTTGCTATTTAAATGAATTATTTTTCTTCCTTACAACTCAAATACACATGTAAAAATGATAAAACGAGCGAGAATATACTATAAAAAAACGCACAAGTGTGCGATTTCGTTCAGGATATTATATTTGATCTTTGCCTCTAAAAACCGAGATATTGTGTTTTTTCATTTTTCGAATCAGCGCATCGCGAGATATGCCGAGCAAATCGGAAGCTGCTGTTTGGTTGTATTTACAGATATGGAGTGCTTCTAAAATCATTTTAATTTCATTTTCTTTCAAATTGACTTGATCACTTTCTTGCATGGTTTTCTTGTTCTTTGATAGTTTTACAGGAAAATCATGGATACTGAGCAAGTTTCCATTACAAAGTATAACAGCCCTTTCAGCCATATTTTTCAATTCTCTGACATTTCCCGGAAAATCATATTGCTGTAGTGCATCAAAAACTTCTTTTGAGACGTGAATAGCTTGTTTATTAAATTTTGTTGCAAAATCATTCACATAATATTGCAATAGTGGCTTGATATCCTCGGGTCTTTCCCTGAGTGGTGGAATATGAATGTGTAACGTATTCAGCCGGTGAAGCAGGTCAAGTCTGAACTTCTTTTCCTCTACCCATGCTTCAATATCATGATTTGTCGCAGAGATGATTCGGAAATCAGTTTGTATCGGAGTTGTATCACCTACCCTGGTAATCACTTTTTCTTCGGTGGCACGCAAAATTTTTGCTTGCAGATTAAACGGCATATCGGCAATTTCATCAAGAAACAAGGTGCCTTGATGACACACTTCGAAAAACCCCATTTTATCCGTGATAGCACCGGTAAACGAGCCCTTTTTATGTCCAAAAAATTCACTCTCAAGCAATGTATCCGTAATGGCGCTGCTGTTCACAGCACAAAACAGATTGCCATTCCTATCACTCGAATAGTGAATGATTCGGGCAATATTTTCTTTACCGGTTCCACTTTCACCAGTAATCAATACATTTGCGTCTGGATATTTGGCTGCAGTTCTTGCCTGTTCGTATACACTGATAATTTGAGGACTTACACCAATAAACTGACGTTCAATTTTTGCTTCCAGCGTTTTAGAAATTAAAGAGTTCTTTTCTTCCATGCGCTTCAACTTTCGTTGCATCTGCAGGTATTTTTGAGTACGTTCAATGGCAATCTGAATGTCAATAAACCTAAATGGTTTGCGCAAATAATCGAATGCACCAAGTCGCATGGCTTTAATCACCGTTTCCATATCGCCATGTGCTGAAATGATTATGACTTCCATGGCAGGATGTTGAACCTTCACTTCTTGTAGAATATCCAACCCACTTACTCCGGGCAGCCTTACGTCCAGAATTAGTAAATCAATCTCCTTTTCATTGATAATCCTTCTCCCATCTCCCACATTATTGGCCTCATAAGCTTCATAGTCGGAGTTGTTAAAAAACTCACTCAATTCTTCGGTGAATTGCTTTTCGTCGTCTAGTATCAAAATTTTGATTTTATCTTGCTGCTCCATCATTTTACATTATTTAAATCGAAAATCAATTTGATGATTGTGTGACTTAACCGGGTACTTGCTATTTCGATAGTACCACCCATATTTTGAACAATTTGATAACAAATTGATAAACCTAAACCGGTACCCTTTCCTTCCTCTTTGGTGCTATAAAAAGGCAACATGATACTGTTGAGATCTTTTTTAGTGATGCCGGTGCCATTATCAGCAACTGTAACAATCAACAACTTTTTATCCAAATATGTTTTAATCTTAATCTCCATATTATTAAAATCATCCCGAATACCTTTTTTTTCGATGAGGGCATCCTTAGCATTGACCAGCAAATTGATAATTACCTGTTCAAACTGATGGCTGTTACCCAATAATGGAGGAATTTGCTCTTGAAAATCAAAAATTAATTGAATATCGAGGTGTTTAAACTGCTCTTTAATCATTGTAACAGCCTTCTCGATTGTTGCATTCACATTGAAATTTGTTGGAATATAGTCAACGTTAGTGCGAGAAAAAACACGGATATGGTCAATAATATCACGCATACGGGTAATATTCTCGAAAATCTTATTTGATTTATTCTTAAGGTATTGTATATCTATAGTGTTTGTTTTATCTGCTTCAAACAAAATTTTATCCATAACCATTGAAATAGTATTCAAAGGCTGATTAATTTCATGTGCCATACCTGCTGCCATTTGTCCGAGATTAGCCATGCGGTCGGCATGAATTTGCATCGCCTGAATTTTATTGCGTTGTGAAATATCGCGTAATACGATCATAAATGATAAGGGGGTACCATTTGATTTTTGTATTAATGTTGAACTTATTTCACTTAAAAAAAGAGATTGGTCGATTTTTTTGAGTTTTAACTCAATATTTTGAGCAAGTCCTTCAGCAATGGTGTGCTTGGCTATTTGTATCATTTGATTTTTATCATTTGAATCCGCAAAATCAAACACATGTTTGCCAACCAGGTCATCTCTTTTATTGGCCCCAAATAATTCAATTCCAATGACTGATACTTCCCGAACCCACCCTTTCAGATCAATTAACACAATACCATCCGGAGAAGCATTCAGCATGGTTCTGTATTTCTCTTCACTTTCACGTAATGCTGATTCAATTTTTTTGCGGTCGTTCAGTTCCTTTTCTAATTCAATTGTACGCATGGATACCAATTTTCTCAACCGTTCTTTTTCATCGCGTTTATCTAAATTGGCTTTTTTGATTTTCACCATGGCACGAATCTGGGCAATCAATTCAGTCTCGTCAATCGGTTTTGCAAGAAAAGCTTCTGCCCCACTCTCGAGTGCACGAATACGTTGCTCTTTGTCGCCTTTGATTGCTGTCACGAAAACGACAGGTATATCACTGAGCGATCTGTCAGCTTTAAGTATTCTACAAACTTTAAATCCATCCATGCCAGGCATAACTACATCCAGTAATATCACATCAGGGTCGTTGGCCATAGCCAGTTCAATGCCTTTTGCACCAGTCAGCGCAGTCAAGGTGGTTGCATACGGAAACGCCTCCTTGATCAATGCTTTTAAAATAATCAGGTTATCCTGGTTATCATCAATAGCAAGAACTTTTATCCACTCACTTTCCATAAAGCACTTCATTAATTACTTTGTAGAACAAATGTACATCAATCGGCTTTGATATATAAGCATCGAAGCCATGAGCCAGTATCGCTTCACGATCTTGAATCATGGCACTTGCTGTCAGTGCTATAATTGGAATATACCCCATTTCCGGATTTTTACGAATAGCTTGAAATGTTTTAATACCATCAATATCGGGAAGCGCAATGTCCATTAAAATAAGATGTGGTTTGTGCTCTAAGGCCATCTCCAAACCACTTTTGCCATCTATTGCTTCCAAAACGGTGAACTTATCAGCCAAAATGGAACGAACAGTAATCAGATTGTCCGGATTATCTTCTACAACCAAAACAACTGGTTTTCCTTCAATAACTTGAGGCATTTTAATAAAAGAAACCGGAATTATGGACTCATAAGTTAACATGGTTTCAACCGCACTCAACAATTCGCTGCGATTGATATCACCTTTTTGAATCAATTGATGGATGTTATTCTTTTTCAAAAAACTGAGTTCATCTTTGGTAATATGTTTCGCTGTAAGTATAAGAACCGGGATATGCGTTGTTGACTCTGCTTCACGGACTGTTTGAAGGACTTCAAACCCATCAATGCCCGGCATCATCAAGTCCAAAATGATTGCATCAGGTATTGTGTGAGTTAAAACATGAAGTGCTTCACTACCATCATGTGCTACTAACAAACGATATCCACTTTCCTCCAAAAAGTCTTTCATTTGAATAATAGCAGGTTCGCTATCTTCAACCAATAAAATTGTTTTTTTGGAAGTAACTGAAGTTACATTGAAAGATGGTTGTTGAACAGCGTGTTTGTAAGTGCTGAGCTTTTCTGTCTCAATAATCCTGTTTTTGGCATCATAATTTATCGGTAAGCTGACAATAAATTCTGAACCAATTTCTGGTGTGCTTTTTACTGTTATTGTACCACCCAACAGGTTAGCGTACTTTTTGGCTATAGCCAGTCCCAGACCGCTACCACCAAAGCGACGCGAAGTACTACTGTCAGCTTGTCTGAATTCATCAAAGATATGCGGAAGATGTTCTTCGGAGATTCCTATACCCGTGTCGGAAACAGTTATTGTAATATTTTTCTCGCTTTGGATAATTAAAATTTCAACCTTTCCCTGCTCGGTAAACTTAACCGCATTGCTTATCAGATTCTGTAGAATATGGCGACATTTAGAGACATCACTGTTAATGATTAAATCCTGGTCTTCAGCAGTGTATGTTAATTTAATATTTTTTTGACTTGCAAGTTGATGTATGACTCCAACCACCTCTTCTACCAAGTTGATTGGGTTAAAGGTTGAAATTTCAACTTCCTCACGACCAGCTTCGATGCGGGAGATGTCCAGGATATCATTGATAAGTTTAAGAAGATTTTTACCATTGCGTTCGATTACCTCAATGAAACTGGATTCTTCTTCAGGTAGTATTTTGGAAAGTCGACGACTGAGCACACCTGAAAGCGCAATGATTGAGTTTAAAGGCGTTCGCAATTCATGGCTCATATTTGAAAGGAAATTGGTTTTGAGCCTGTTTGCTTCACCCAGCTGACTTTTCTGAATTTCGAGTTCTGAGTTTTGCTGCATCAACTCAGTCGATTGCATCGAAAGTTCCGTCTTTTGAACTTCCAGTTCGCTGTTTTGTTGCTCTAGTTTTAGTAAGATTTTCTTCAACTTATAATATGCCAATATTCCTTCTATACGAGCAGATAGAGTTACTATGATTCTGTCAATCAGCATGATGGATTGTTCACTATACACATCAACACTTGAAAGCGATATGATGGCAATGATTTCTTTGTCAGCCAAAATGGGAATTGTTAAAATCTCACGCGGGATAATCTTTCCAATTACTGTATGAAAAACAAAACGTGTATCTTCGGGAATATTTTTAAGGTGATGTACTGTTCGGGTTGAAAGAACTGTTCCGAATTCGCCTTCAAAAAAATCTGCAGCAAAAGATTTCCGTGCATTTTTGTCAACTCCGATAGAATCAAAATGCCTGTAGAGTTTCTTATCATGGCTTAACAAATAAATTGCCGCAGTCTGTGAACTTGTATGAGAAGCTAATGCATTGAGAATGTCATGGAAAAATTTCTTTATATCATATTCACTCAGCATCAATGCAGATAAGTCTGCAATTTTCTCATCTAAAAGGGTTTTCCACTGTATACCATCTGCCATGCTGTTAAATGAATCAGATAACAAACCAAATTCATTCTTTGAATTTATCTGGCTGCGGGCATTTAAATCACCTTGGTGAAAGCGATTTGTTGCATGAGTTAGTTCCTCAATTGGTTTGCGTACAGATCTTAATAAAAAATGATAAATGAGCAGTGATAGTAATACTATGACAATAACTATTAATAGTAATTGAACATCAAGCAAATTATTTAACTCGACTGATTTCGAGTATACAATATCACCTTTTTGAGCTGCAAAATAATCAATCACCTTGATTTTCTCTAACATCCTATCTCTGTAAACACCTACAGTTCCAGTAGAAAGGACACTTTCTTTTACTGCTTCAATCTCACCTGATAGTGCTAATTTGGTATTTTCCTCACGTGCAACTTTCCAAATCAAAAAAGCATTATATGCTTCTTCAACATCTGTTGATGGACCTAAGTACTGTGATCTTAAAATCTCAAACTGATTCAAGGCATCAATACTTGAGATTTCAATTAATTGCTTTGCTGATTTTTGTTCATCAGCATTTCTTGCCAACATCAAATCCCTTGTACCCAACCTCATACTCAAAATATCGGCATAAAGTGATCCTATAGCCCGTCGAACCTGCAATGGGTGGTTATACAAGATTTCCGTTTGTTCGTGAATTTTTTGAGTATGCGAATAAGAAATCGCACCTAACAATATTACGAACAACAGCAAAGCTGCAAAGCCAAGCTTGAGTTTTGTTCTGATTTTGATATCATTTAATTTCATGGCGTAAAAATTTATTTCTTCTGAAAAATTCCTGATTGAGGATAAACCTCCTGGTATTTATCATGGATGAGCATATCGCGTTCGGCCTCACCAACAATAATAAACCCACCATCGGCAATACAGCTGGATACCTTGTTGAGTATTATCTTCCGATATGCCGGTTTGTAATAAAACAGCAAATTTGCACAGATAATAATGTCAAAGTCACCAAATATACTCGAAGGTGGACACACTAAGGACTCACTGAATAAATCAAATACCGAAAAGTCAATTTGATTCTTTAGTTCCGGTTTAATTGCAAACCTTTCACCGTGTTTATCAAACCATCTGTGAATACGCATCATCGTTAGCTGGTTTAATACCGAAGCTTCATAAATTCCTTTTTGAGCTACATGCAATTGCATTTCAAGGTGATCGGTTGCAAAAATACGGTATTTTAGTTTATGATGACCCTTGTTGATTAACTCTTCTAATAATATTGCTAAACTATAAGCTTCCTGCCCGGCAGCAGTGGCAGCCGACCATAATCTGATTTCTTTTTTTTTGTTATTGAATTTATTCAATATTATCATTGGAAGAATAATACGCTCCAACACACCGAAAGTAAGCGGATTACGAAAAAACTCACTGTAACTATTTTGAAGGGAGTTGAAAAACACCTTTGGTTCATTGCTGTCTTGTCTCAAAAGCTTGTAATAAGCTTCAACTGAGTTGCAGCCGGTTTCTATTATTCTTTTTTGTATCGATTGATTCAGAAAATGATCCTCATACCTAGAAACATCTAAACCTATACGATTCAGATGATCACAGATATGAACAAATTCTGTTTGCATACTTAATTAATTTTAAAAAAATCTAATCAAAACCCTGTTTTAAAACTCACATCAGAACATACTCGTAAAAAATAACATCACAAAAATAATCAAAACATTGAATTAGCAGTTAAGAATACGTATTAAATGTGTCAAATCCATGTTCAAGTTCTACATTTGAGTCCACTCCGAAAAGTCTGAGCAGACGATTTTAGTTGATTAATAATTTGTTAAAAAAAAGTCATATAATTGGGGTAAAATAACCCGAAAAAAGTTCTTTGAAATATTGCGTATGTCATTATAATTCATTACTTTAG
>JAUSNQ010000044.1 GCA_030655595.1 Paludibacter sp. | reverse complement strand
ATTTGGTGGTACAGTGCTTCATAAAGGTAAAATTGCTGAAATGGGTACTGGTGAAGGTAAAACATTGGTCGCTACCCTACCCGTCTTTCTGAATGCTTTAACCCGCAAAGGTGTTCATATCGTGACTGTTAACGATTATTTATCGAAACGTGACTCGGAATGGATGGGACCTTTGTATATGTTTCATGGCTTGTCCGTAGATTGTATCGATCGACATCGTCCGAACTCAGAGGAACGACGTCAGGCTTACCTCGCAGATATTACTTTTGGAACAAATAATGAATTTGGTTTTGATTATCTTCGTGATAATATGGCAGTTAACCCCGAAGATTTAGTTCAACGGAAACATAATTATGCCATTGTTGATGAGGTTGACTCTGTATTGATCGATGATGCCCGTACGCCGTTAATCATTTCCGGACCTGTTCCAAGGGGCGACGACCAGCTTTTTGATGATCTTCGTCCGAAAGTCGAAAAGTTAGTTTCAATTCAAAGAACATTGGCAACTAAGTATTTATCAGACGCTAAAGAGCTGATGAAATCGGATGATGAAAAGAAAAGAGAAGAAGGTGCTCTGGCTTTGTTCCGCTCCTACAAAGGTATGCCCAAAAACAAACCTCTTATTAAGTTTTTGAGTGAACAAGGTATCAAGGCCCAATTGCTCAAGATTGAGGAATTTTATATGGAGCAAAATAACAAAAATATGCATATTGCTACCGATCCGCTCTATTTTGTTATTGATGAGAAAAACCGTGGGATTAATCTTACTGATAAAGGTATCGATTTAATTACAGGTAATTCGGAAGATCCGAAATTTTTCGTTTTACCGGATGTGGGTAGTGAAATCGCTGAATTGGAAAAGAACACTTCCCTATCTATTCTAGAAAAACAAAATCTTAAAGATGATCTGCATCAAAATTATGCCATCAAATCAGAGCGTGTTCACACAATCAATCAGTTGTTGAAAGCATATACTTTATTTGAGAAAGACGTTGAATACGTTGTTTTGGACAATAAAGTGAAAATTGTTGATGAGCAAACTGGTCGTATTATGGAAGGCAGGCGTTATTCTGACGGTCTGCATCAAGCTATCGAAGCCAAAGAAAATGTGACGGTGGAAGCTGCAACACAAACTTTTGCAACAATTACCCTCCAAAATTACTTCAGGATGTATAGTAAGCTGGCGGGTATGACTGGTACTGCAGAAACTGAAGCAGGTGAGTTGTGGGATATTTACAAATTAGATGTTGTGGTTATTCCAACCAACAGACCCATTGCCCGTAATGATATGCAAGACCGGGTTTTTAAAACTAAAAGAGAAAAATATACCGCTACAATCGAGGAAATTGAAAATTTAGTTGCTGCTGGCAGACCAATTTTAGTCGGTACAACATCAGTTGAAATATCTGAGCTTTTAAGTCGAATGCTCACCTCCCGAAAAATTAAACACAATGTTTTAAATGCCAAATTGCACCAACGTGAGGCTGACATTGTCGCTGAAGCAGGTCATACAGGTACTGTTACGATTGCTACTAATATGGCTGGTCGTGGTACCGACATTAAACTGTCACCTGAAGTGAAAGCAGCCGGCGGTTTAGCTATTATTGGAACTGAGCGCCACGAAAGTCGTCGTGTTGACCGCCAGTTGCGTGGTCGTGCCGGTCGTCAGGGTGACCCGGGATCTTCTGTTTTCTTTGTTTCTCTGGAAGATGACTTGATGCGTTTATTCGGATCTGAGAGAATTTCGTCAATCATGGATAAGCTTGGGTTCAAGGAAGGTGAAATGATTGAACATTCGATGATTTCTAAATCCATTGAAAGAGCACAGAAAAAAGTTGAGGAAAACAACTTTGGTATTCGTAAAAGATTGTTGGAATATGATGATGTGATGAATTCTCAGCGTGAGGTGGTCTATTCAAAACGTCGCCATGCACTGATGGGTGAACGAATTGGCGTGGATATCACCAACATGATTTATGATGTTTCTGAAACGCTGGTTGAGAGTGCAAAAAACTCACAGGATTATGCTTATCTTCAGGAAGAATTGCTCAAAACATTTGCTATGGACGTTCCATTAAATGAGGAACAATTCACGACTGGTAAATTCAGTGATATTTTTGGAAAAGTAACTGATGAAGCATTGGCTGCTTTCAAAAGAAAAATGGATAAGCTTGCTACAGTAGCCTTTCCGGTCATCAAACAAGTATTCGAAAAACAGGGTCAGCAATATGAAAACATTTTGGTTCCTGTAACTGATGGCAAGCGTGTCTTTAATGTTTCTACTCATTTAGAGACAGCTTACAATACTGAGGCAAAGGAAGTTGTCAGATCATTTGAAAAACAAATATTACTTTATGTAATTGATGATGAATGGAAAGAACATTTGCGACAGTTGGATGAGTTAAGGAACTCTGTCCAAAACGCTTCTTACGAACAGAAGGATCCACTATTGATTTATAAACTGGAATCATTCGGATTATTCAAAGAAATGATCGATTCAATGAATCGGAAAATCATTGCTATTTTAATGCGCGGTCAGATTCCGATGCGCGAACCGGAGCAGGTTCGTGAGGCACGACCTGTGCAGCGCATGGACATGAGCAGATATCGTACTCAAAAAGATGAAGTATCCGCCCGATCAAATCAAGATCCTACAAAACAAGATACCCGTGAAAATCAACGTGTAGAACCGGCTCATGCAGAAAAAAAACCAGGTCGCAATGAACCTTGTTTTTGTGGTAGCGGAAAAAAATTCAAGCATTGTCACGGTGCGTAACAATTAAACAACAAAATGATATGCTTAATTATATAACATGGAATGTAGATCCCGAGATTTTTAGTTTGGGAGCATTACACATCAGGTGGTACGGACTACTTTGGGCTTTAGGTATTTGGTTGGCTTTAGTCAGCACGCAACGTATTTACAAACACGAGAAATTACCTGAAAAATGGCTCGATAAGTTGTTTATTTATACCGTTTTAGGTACAATTATCGGAGCAAGAGTCGGACATTGCCTTTTCTATAATCCTGCGTATTATCTCGCTAATCCATGGGAGATTCTATTTATTTGGCAAGGTGGTTTGGCCAGTCACGGTGGCGCGATTGGTATTATCATTTCAACTTATTTGTATAATAAGAAAGTATCCAAAAAAGGTTATATCTGGGTATTTGATCGACTAGTTATCGGTGTAGCTTTAACAGGTGCATTGATTCGCCTCGGAAACCTTATGAATTCGGAAATATATGGTGGTCCTACTATCCTACCCTGGGGTTTTATTTTTGTGCGTGACGGACAAACAGAACCCATGCATCCAACACAGATTTATGAAATTATTTATTGTCTGATTACCTTTGGACTTACTTACTGGTTGTATTGGAAGAAAGAAGCTTACAAACGTACAGGTCTAATCTTTGGTGTTTTTCTTATTGGTATTTTTCTTTCAAGATTCTTGATAGAATTTATTAAAAACAACCAGGAATCATTTGAAAATGAAATGTTCCTGAATATGGGGCAAATCCTAAGTTTGCCACTAATCATCTGGGGTATTTGGTTGATTTTTAATAGTAAAGAAAAAATTACTATCAAGAAATGAATACAGAAGAGATTCTGAATGATCAGGTAAAACCATATAATGAACAGGAAAATAAGACAGTACAGTTGACAAGACTGTTCAATAAAATTTCCAAAAAATACGATTTCTTTAACGACTTGATGTCATGGGGCATGGCGCATATCTGGAGAAGAAAATCGGTTTCTTACCTCAAAAAATATGACCCTGAGCGAATACTGGATATTGCCACTGGTACAGGAGATATGATTCTGGTTTCGTGTGACTTGCTTAAGCCAAAATCAATAATTGGAATTGATGTCTCTGAGCAGATGATGGAGATTGGAAAGCAAAAAACAAATAAGAAAAAATTCCAAACATCGATTAGCTTTGAAATGCAGGATGCAGCTTCTTTATCTTTTCCAGATAATAGTTTTGATGTTGTAACAATTGCTTTTGGGTTAAGAAATCTTGAAAAACTTTCTCAGTCAATTCAGGAAATCAACCGTGTACTGAAGTCTGGTGGACATTTTCTGATTGTTGAAATTAACGAGCCTCATCAAGGTTTCATGATGCGACTTTATCAGATTTATATGAAAATTTATAAAGTATTATCAGGAAAATTAATTGACAAGAATGATTTTCAATACCTTACCGGATCAATGGGTGTTTTCCCTAAAGGGAAAAAATTAATATCGCTATTATCAGATTATCATTTTGAAATTGTAAAATACAAACGCTTTACATTCGATGTTTGCAGTGCTTACCTTTTAAAAAAGACGAGTTAAACATCAATGGATTGAATTTCTATCAACAGCTCATCTTTCATAACTGATTGTCCGGGACTTACCCTAATTTTTTGAATTACACCATTACAGTCTGCTGAAATTTCATTTTGCATCTTCATGGCTTCCAGCGTTAGAATGGGTTCACCTACATTGACTAAATCACCTTCATTTAAGAACACATCTACAATTTTTCCGGGCATTGGTGCAATAATATTATTCGAACCACTTTTGTCATCACCACTGGCAATCATTCCTTTACGAACATATGAAAAGATGGATTCTAAACTGAATTTATATTCAACACCATTGACATTTACCGTAGCCTTATTTTGGTCGCGAGAAACTAATTCGCAATGAAATTGCTTTCCTTTCCAATCAAAAGTATATTGAAAATCTTCTTGTTCCACAAAATCAATTTCCTGCTCTGTACCATTGATGACAGGATTTGACTCTTTTGGTATATAAATTTTATACCTTTTTCCATTATCGCGTAAGGCAATGAATAACCTGGAGGCATCACGCTTATATTTATACGAAGTTCCCATACTTTTTAATAATTAAGTCGTTTATTTAAAACCCACACATTCAATGCGTCATTTCGATAAGCAGGAATATCTCCCTGCAATTGAAGATATTCAGAAGCATACATGATAGTTGCCGCTAATGCACCAATCATTTCATCATCACAGTCTTCCAACATCTCCGGAGTATAAACCAAATCAACCCAACGTGTTGTATAAGTCGCATTGATAAATTCGGGATGTCGCAATACGGCTTTACAAAATGGAACAGTGGTCTTCAAACCTATTATATTAAAGTCATTCAGTGCATTTAATGTTTTTTGGATGACATCATTTCTGTCTTTCCCATGAACAATGATTTTAGCAATCATAGAATCAAAATAGGGGGTAACGATTGATCCACTTAGGAATCCTGTTTCTATTCTGACAGAGGGATCTTGCGGAAATTGAATTTTATCGATAAAACCTGTTTGCGGACTGAATCTATTTTGCGGATCCTCTGTATTGATGCGACATTCTATAGCCCAACCTTTGATCTTAATATCCTTTTGTTTCAGGGTTAATTTCTCACCCAAGGCCACTCGAATTTGCCAGTCAACCAAATCAACACCGGTAATCATCTCCGTAACAGGATGTTCAACCTGAATGCGGGTATTCATTTCCATGAAATAATACGAACCATCTTCATCCATGATATACTCAATTGTTCCAACAGAGAAATAACCGATTTTTTTTGCAAATCTAACGGCCATTTCTCCCATTTGAGTACGCATTTCGTTTGTAACACTAGCCGAAGGTGCTTCTTCAACAATTTTTTGATGTTTTCTTTGCAATGAGCATTCTCGTTCACCAAGATGAATTACATTTCCATGCTTATCACCTAAAATTTGAAATTCCAGATGTTTTGGATTTTGCAGATATTTCTCAATAAAAATATCTCCATTTCCAAAAGCTGCCAACGCTTCATCGTAAGCCGATTTGAAATTTCTTTCAATTGTTTCCGGTTTTTCAACTATCCTCATGCCCCTACCACCACCTCCAGCTGAAGCTTTTAATATCACCGGATAACCAATTTTATCAGCGAACTCTTTGGCAGCCTTTACATCGACAACCGGACCATCTGAGCCGGGCACCAATGGAAGTCCTGCTTCAATTGCCATACTCTTGGCAACAGTCTTTAATCCCATATCCCGAATTAACTCAGGAGATGGTCCGATAAAATTAATATTATTACCTATGCAAAGTGCTGCAAAATCAGGATTTTCAGACAGAAATCCATATCCGGGATGAATTAAATCAATTTGGTGTTCAAGTGCAAAATTGACAATCTTATCCGGATTTAGAAAGATAGCTTTGTCATCATTGGCATCATGTGCCTGAATTACTTCATCAGCATACTTCAAATATAAAGCATCCGGTTCTTTGTCACTCTGAAAAACGATTGCAATCATACCCATTTTATGAGCAGAACGAATAATTCGAATGGCTATTTCGCTTCTGTTTGCAATTAAAAGTCTTTTCTTCATTTTTTAAAATATTGATATGATATTGCTTTTACTAACGGAAATCTACAAATATGCATTGCTTATTACAACGGAATATTTCCGTGTTTCCGCTCTGGTTTGGAGTATTGTTTATTGGATAGAATTTCAAATGCAGTAATGATAATATTTCTTGTTTGAACAGGATTAATAACCTCATCAATCAATCCTAATTCTTCTGCTTTGTATGGATTTGCAATTTCAGCTTTATATTTTTCAGTCAGAATTTTTTCCATTTCTGCTTTGTTCTCTGCATTTGCCAATTCATGTTTATTCACAATCTTAATTGCGCCGGCAGGTCCCATCACTGCTATTTCAGCTGAAGGCCAAGCAAAATTAAAATCACCACCCGTATTTTTACTACTCATCACTATGTACGCACCACCATAAGCTTTTCGTGTAATGATCGTTATTTTCGGTACTGTTGCTTCACAAAATGCATATAACAATTTAGCTCCATTGCGAATAATACCATTATGCTCTTGTTCGATGCCAGGTAAAAAACCGGGGACATCTTCTAAGATTAACAGCGGAATATTAAATGCATCGCAGAAACGTACAAAACGGGCTCCCTTGATGCTGGCATTGATATCCAGTGTTCCCGCCATCACTTTTGGCTGGTTGGCAACAATGCCGATGGTTTTACCATTTAAACGGGCAAATCCAACCAGAATGTTTTGAGCAAAACCTTCGTGTACTTCAAAAAAGGACTCTTTATCAACAATGATGTTGATGATTTCCTTCATATCGTAAGGTCGATTTGGATCATCAGGGATGATTTTATTTAAAAACTCTTGTCTGGATTTGTAGTATTTAGTCTGGTTAGATACCGGCAACGATTCGAAATTATTAGAAGGAATATATGATAATAACTTGCGAACCAATAGAATCGTATGTTCCTCATCACCGGAAACAAAATGGGCCACACCGCTTTTATTGGCATGCACATCTCCCCCACCCAATCCATCTTTGTCAATTTCTTCGTTCAGTACCTCTTTGACAACATCCGGACCTGTTACAAACATGTAGGATGTGTTTTTTGTCATGAAAACAAAATCGGTAAGCGCCGGAGAATAAACTGCTCCACCGGCTGCAGGTCCTAATATAACTGAAATTTGAGGGACAATACCTGAGGAACGAACATTATTGGTGAAAATAGTGGCATAAGCCGATAGACTTTTCACACCTTCCTGAATACGCGCTCCACCTGAATCCATGAGGCCTACTATTGGTGCACCTAATTTCAATGCCATCTCTTGAACCTTGGCAATCTTCATTCCATGTGCATATCCCAATGAACCACCTAAAACGGTGAAATCCTGTGCATAAGCAAAAACGCTTCTTCCTTGCACAAGACCCCTTCCAACTACAACTCCATCTCCAAAATTTGATTGTCGACTGCTCATTGGTGAAAGTGATGGAGCAACAAAAGCATCGAATTCGAAAAATGTATCTTCATCAAAAAGAACGTCCAATCTCTCTCTGGCAGTCAATTTGCCCTTAAGATGCTGCTTATTCACAGCATTGTCTTCCATCTCTTGTAAAGCTTTTATTCGCTTTTCAAATATTTCATTTTTGTTCATATTTTATTAATTTAAAACTGCACAAAAATAGTCATTTTGTGCATACTTAAGCAAATATCCAAAGAAATAATACCACAACAACCAAAGAAGGCAACATGTTCATCACCTTTATCTTTTTAATTTCCAATATATTAATACCCAGACCAATTAATAAAATTCCACCAATATTTGTCAGTCCGTGAATAATTTCAGGTGTAAAAAATTGAGATGCTCCCATCGCCAATAGGGTCAAACCAGCTTGAAAAAGGAATAATGGCAGTGCTGAAACCATGACCCCAAGGCCAAAAGCAGAAGCTAAAATAATGGATGAGAAAAAATCCATCAAAGATTTGGTGAATAGTAAATCTGAGGATACTCCGGTGCCTTCTTGGATGGCACCCAAAATGGTCATGGAGCCTATGCAAAACAACAAAAATGCAGTTATTAAACCTTCAGAAAATTTTTCATTGCCAATTTTCAATCTGAATTTGAGATAGTTACTCAGTTTATCTGCCGCCGATTCCAAATTTAACCACTCTCCTACTAAAGAGCCTATAGCCAAACTTCCCACCACAATCAAAATATGTTTTAACTCCCACACCATCGAAATTCCAATGGCAATTGTAAACAATCCTATCGCTTGTAAGTAAATATTGGATTGTATTGCCGGCATGCTTTTTTTCAATAATATGCCG
>JAUSNQ010000026.1 GCA_030655595.1 Paludibacter sp. | reverse complement strand
TACTGAGGGACCGGTTTTTAATATTACAAAGTTAAAATGGTAGATTTAAGTGTACAGTTAGGTAAGATACAATTGAAAAATCCGGTGATGACTGCATCGGGCACTTTTGGTTATGGTACTGAGTATTCCGACTTCATTGATGTCTCGCGAATAGGAGGTATTGTTGTGAAGGGGACGACGCTTCGTGAACGTCAGGGAAACGCATATCCGCGCATGGCAGAAACTCCTTCTGGCATGTTAAACGCTGTGGGACTGCAGAATAAGGGGGTTGACTATTTTGTTAATCACATTTATCCTGAAATAAAAGACTTTGATACAAGTATATTTGTAAACGTTTCGGGGTCAACAATTGAGGATTACATCAAAACATCGGAAATATTGAATGATTTGGACCATATTCCGGGTATTGAATTGAATATATCGTGTCCGAATGTGAAAGAAGGTGGAATGGCCTTTGGAACATCTTGTCTTTCTGCTGCTCAAGTAGTTAAGGCTGTGCGAAGTGTATACAGAAAAGAGTTGATGGTGAAGCTTTCGCCAAATGTAACTTCGATTTCCGAAATTGCATTGGCTGTAGAGGCTGAAGGTGCCGATTCTCTATCTTTGATCAACACTTTATTGGGTATGGCAATTGATGCGGAGAAACGTACGCCGATTCTTTCTACCATAACCGGCGGACTTTCGGGTCCTGCTGTAAAACCAGTTGCTTTGTGCATGGTCTGGCAGGTTGCAAATGCTGTAAAAATCCCGGTGATTGGTATGGGTGGCATCATGAATACACAAGATGCTATTGAGTTTTTTATTGCAGGTGCTTCAGCTATTCAGGTTGGAACCGCTAATTTTATTGATCCTACTATTTCGGTTAAAATCCTTGATGGAATTGAAGATTACCTGATTAGGCATAAAATGAATAGCATCAAAGATCTGGTTGGTTCGCTCAAGTTTTAAACGATCTACTGAAATAATTAAAATCAGGGATATCTTCCATAAATTGATATTGTAAGCTGCTGGAATCAACCAGACAGCAGTAATGTTCTAAACCATTACTGATAATTAAATACGCAACTTTTAATTTTGAATTATATACAGCTGCCTGATCGAAAGTTTGCTGTGTGATTGCTATAGCAGGTGATTTGAATTCAATAATAATAAAAGGTTGCATTGTCTGGTCATAAACAATTGCATCACACCTTTTTTTCATCCCATTGATTTCTACTTGACTTTCAACGGCAATTAATGCGCTGGGATATTTTTTTTCCTGAATCAAAAATTGAATGAAATTTTGTCGCACCCATTCTTCCGGAGTGAGTGAAACATGTCTTTTTCTTTGGGTATCAAAAATAAAATACTTTTCACCCTTTTTTTTGATGTTGAATTTATATTCGGGTAGATTTAATTGCCACATTTTTTACTACTTTTGTATCTATTAAAGATGCGAAAATACTAAAACCAATTAACAATCTGAGTAAATATGAAAACAAAACAGGAAATTGTTGAAAACTGGTTACCCCGATATACCAAAAGAAACTTACAGGAATTCACAAAATATATATTGCTCACAAATTTCAATAATTACGTTGAAAAATTTGCTGAATGGTATAATGTGCCTGTATTAGGTAGAGATGCCAATATGATTAATGCTTCTGCCAATGGTATTACCATCATCAATTTCGGCATGGGAAGTCCGAATGCTGCCCTGATTATGGATGTGCTGTCAGCTATTGAGCCTAAAGCCGTTCTATTTCTGGGCAAATGCGGCGGTTTACGGGATAAAAACCGGAATGGGGATTACATATTGCCAAGTGCAGCGATACGTGGCGAGGGGACTTCAAATGATTATTTTCCTCCTGAAATACCTGCTTTGCCTGCTTTTAATCTTCAACGAGCCGTATCTTCCAATATCAGAGATTTTGATAAAGATTACTGGACTGGGACTGTTTATACAACCAACCGCAGGGTCTGGGAGTGGGATGAGAAGTTTAAACAATATTTGCGTACTACCCGGGCAATGGCGATTGACATGGAAACGGCCACTTTGTTTAGTGTTGGTTTTCATAACAGCATACCCACCGGAGCATTGTTGCTTGTTTCGGATATGCCCCTGCAGGAGAAAGGAATCAAAACCTCTGAGAGCGATACCAAGGTAACTCAAAGTTATGTGGATGAGCATATTAAGATTGGTGTTAAAGCCTTGAGTTCGCTTATCAATAAAAGTAAAACTATCAAACATTTAAGATTCGAGTAGTTATTATCCTCATTTGATTCCATGCACGAACAAATCCTCCTAAATTTACAAAATAAAAATTTTGCGCCCATTTACCTTTTGATGGGTGAAGAGCCCTATTACATTGATATGATATCTGATTATATGCAATATCAGGTACTGGATGAAAATCAGCGAGAGTTTGATCTGACTGTCATGTATGGAAAAGATGTTGATATCACAACGGTCATAAACGCTGCTAAAAGATATCCGATGATGTCGACTTATCAGGTCTTAATTGTCAAAGAGGCACAGCATATCAAAGAGTTAGAAAAAATTCAATTCTATTTAAGCAATGTCTCAAAATCGACAATACTTGTTTTATGTTATAAATATGGAACAGTTGATGGTCGCCGGAAATGGGTGACTGAGCTGAAAAAAGCAGGTGTAATCTATGAATCGAAAAAACTTAGGGATTACGAGATGAGTGCCTGGATAACAAATTACGCTAAATCTAAAAATTTAGTGGTAGATGAAAAATCCATGGCGATGTTGACAGATTTTCTTGGTACTGACCTGAGTAAAGTTGCAAATGAGTTAAATAAACTATGTATCACCTTGCCTGCGGGATCAAACAGAATTACTCCCGAACATATTGAAAAAAATATTGGCATTAGCAAAGACTTCAATGTCTTTGAGTTACAAGATGCCCTGATTCAAAAAAATATTATCAAAGCCAATCGGATAATCCGATATTTTGCAAATAATAAAAAGGCAAATCCAATTCAAATGGTGCTGGCACAATTATTTAGTTTTTTCAGCAACCTGATGATTTTTCACTATCTGCCGTCTAAAACTGCTGAAGCTGCTGCTGCTGAATTTAAAATTCATCCTTTTATTGCCCGAAACTACCTGCAAGCTGCAAAGTCGTATAATGCATGGAAAACCATGAATATCATTACTTATATTCGTGAAACTGATGCCCGCTCGAAAGGAATAGATAATGTAAGTGCCGGAGAGGGAGATTTGCTAAAGGAACTGATTTTTAAAATATTACATTGATTTATAAACAGTTGAACTCCTTTTTTTGCAAAAAAATCCAGTTTATTAGCTTTGAAAGACATTTTCTTCTTTTAAACAACATTTCAAATTTATATCATGTCAAAAGAAACAATCCCTGCTATATTTATTTCAATTATTTCAGATTCACTGCATTTAAGCACCAATCAAATAACCAATACCATTCATTTATTGCACGATGGCGGTACCATTCCATTTATCAGCAGATATAGAAAAGAATTAACAGGTGAATTAGACGAAGTACAGATTGGATCAATCAAAGATCAGTATGATAAACTCCTTGAAATTGAGAAACGAAAGGAGACTGTTCTTAAAACAATAGAAGAACTGGATAAACTCACTCCAGAACTAAAAAACCGCATTGTTGCTTGCTGGAATGCAACTGAATTAGAAGATATATATTTGCCATACAAGCCAAAACGTCGTACACGAGCTGAAATAGCACGTGAGAACGGACTGGAACCACTGGCCAAAATGATTATGAAGCAGGATTTTGGAAATTTACTTCAGTTGGCTACACCATATATCAAGCATAAGATTTCCAATGCGACAGAAGCTCTCTCGGGAGCATCAGATATTATTGCGGAATGGATCAATGAAAGTGAAAATGCCCGAAATGCGATTAGAAGGATTTTCAGTTATGAAGCGATTATTACATCAAAAATAATTAAGGGAAAAGAACTGGAAGCTCAGAAATATCAGGATTATTTTGATATGACTGAAAAACTTAGCAAATGCTCATCTCATAGACTGTTAGCTATGAGAAGAGGTGAGACTGAAGGCTTTCTTAGAATCAATATCAGTCCCGATGAAGAGAAATGCTTAGAAAAACTGGAGAAAATATTTGTAAAATCTGATAACGAAGCGGGTGATTTTGTGTATGAAGCAATTCAGGATGCA
Source organism: Paludibacter sp. (assembly GCA_030655595.1). The sequence goes on along the minus strand of JAUSNQ010000026.1, from coordinate 4,412 downwards.
TATAAACGTTTATTGAAACCAGCTATTGAAAACGAGTTTGCAGGTGAAAGCAAACTCAAAGCAGATACTGAAGCAATTCGTGTTTTTGCAGACAACCTGCGACAACTTTTGTTATCTCCGCCTTTGGGTGAGAAAAGGGTACTTGGATTAGACCCTGGCTTTCGTTCCGGCTGCAAGGTGGTCTGTTTGGATGCTCAGGGAAATTTATTACACAACGAGACAATTTACCCGCATCCACCACAAAGCGATTACACCAAAGCTTCACGCAGCATTCAAAAAATGGTGGAAGCTTATAATATTCAAGCAATTGCCATCGGAAATGGTACGGCGGGCAGGGAAACAGAGCACTTTATTCAGAATATTCGGTACGACAGGCAGGTACAGGTATTTGTTGTAAGTGAAAACGGAGCCTCTATTTATTCAGCTTCAAAAATTGCCCGCGAAGAATTTCCTGAATATGATGTGACTGTTCGAGGTGCTGTCTCGATTGCCCGCAGGTTGATGGATCCATTGGCTGAGTTGGTGAAAATTGATCCCAAATCAATTGGAGTGGGACAATATCAACATGATGTGGATCAGTCACTTTTGAAAAAGGCATTGGATCAGACGGTTGAAAATGCTGTCAATAAAGTGGGCGTGAACCTGAATACAGCATCTAAACATTTGCTGACCTACATTTCCGGTCTCGGTCCCCAATTGGCACAAAATATAGTAGATTATCGTACTGAAAATGGGTCATTTAAAAATCGCAAGCACTTACTGAAAGTCCCTAAAATGGGAAATAAAACATTTGAACAATGTGCCGGTTTCCTCAGAATACCGGATGGTGAAAATCCTTTGGATAATTCGGCTGTCCACCCGGAAAGTTATCCGATTGTTGAAAAGATGGCGAAGGATTTGAAAACTGAAATCAGCAAACTAATTCAAAATAAGGATGCTATCAATGATATCGTAGTAAACAATTACATCACAGACAAAATCGGTTTGCCAACTTTAACCGATATTTTGCTTGAGTTGGAAAAACCCGGTCGCGACCCGCGGAGTAGTGTCAAAGTCTTTGAATTTGATCCGAATATCAAAAAAATCGAAGATTTACAAACGGGCGTGGAATTACCCGGCATCGTCACCAACATTACCAATTTCGGAGCATTTGTGGATATTGGCATCAAAGAAAACGGGCTTATACACATCTCTCAGATGGCAGATAGGTATATCTCAAACCCAGCCGAAGTGGTTACTTTGCATCAACATGTGAAAGTAAGGGTGTTGGAAGTTGATTTGTTGCGCAAGCGGGTTCAGTTAAAACTAATCTGACAAAATTAGTTTACTTTGACAAATCTATTTTCTTACAGGCTACTATAGAGAGATTACCCGAATACGTTTTCATGGCGAAAAGATAATGATCTCCACCATCCTTGATGCCGGATTTCTTTCTAAATGCATCCACGGTCATGGGATAATTTCGAGTTGTAATATTCGCCTTCGGATAGGTTTGTTTCAATAATCGTAAATCTGTTTTGCTATTGCCAATAACTGCTTCAATTTCAAAAATCCTCCCTGGAAAGTCAACTTTGAGTATTTCATCCGTATATAAATGGGTGTTTGGATGCATTTTTTTCAATCCAAATCTGGTTGCAACTGATTTGAATGCGCCCGATTTCATGATTGCAGCATTCGGCTCATACAAAAACTGAAGTGGTGATGTTGCATATTCAGATACTGATTTTAATTCATCATCCAACTGAAAATCAAATCTTTGAATACAATTATTTTTCTGAAAATTAGACGTTTTAACAACAATATTTTGTGTGTCCTCTACAGAAATATCTTTAACAAGCTGAATTGAATCCAAAATCAAAAGGACTTCCTTACATTCATTTTCCACAGCAATAACATGCACTTCAGCTGTTTGCGGTAACACGCTAATGGCTTGATGAATATCAAGCATCGGTGAAAGTTTAATCAATACCTCGGGGGATTTTTTCAAAAGTTCTGAAACCAACAATGAGACATCCGGCTCGCAGTCGGTTATCAAAACCGTTTTCTTTCCCGAGCTGCTTCTCCTGTGTGGATCGATATAAATTAAATCAACTTTGGGCATGGAAGCAAGAAATCTTTCGGCCGTTTGATGCTGAATTTCAAAATTTTCGATCTTCAACTGTTTGAAATTATGAGCAGCGATTGAACACAAGGTCTCATCTCTTTCAACATAGATACCATGAGAAAAATGTTGCGACATAAAATAAAAATCAACACCAAAACCACCTGATAAATCTGCGAATGTATTACCAGCAAACAATCCGGCTTTGTATTTCGCAGTAATTTCTGAGGAAGCTTGTTCTACTGATAATTTTGCAGGAAACAATAATTCCGGATGCTCATAAAATAACGGTACTTTGTTTCTGCATTTTTGTCTGCCGGATATTTGTCTGATTGCTAGCGGTATATCCACACCCGGATATCGCTTAGCCTGCAATCCGAGTTGGATAACATCGTCGTTTAAATGTACCTGTATAAAATCTCTTGTCTGTCTGTTCATGCTAAAATTCTGATTTACAAAGGTAAGCTTTTTAAAAATCATACTAAAGCAAGTTGTCGATACTTTTTTTAAATTCAAAGCCGGATTTACACGATTAAATGCTATTTTTACAGCCGCATAACATTTCAAACGGATAAAGATGTATAGCACTGACTAAAAGAAACTTAAAAATATCATTTTAAATTATCAACACATAAAAATAAAAAAATGCACAACTGGTTTGAATGCAAGGTCAAGTTTGAAAAAACGGCAGAAGAAGGTAAAATTTTAAAAGTGAATGAGGCGTATTTGGTGGATGCCCTTTCTTTTACTGAAGCGGAGGAACGCATTATTGAAGAAATGAAGCCCTTTATCAGCGGGGAATTCTCAGTAGCCAATATCAAAAGAGTCAAAATTAACGAACTGTTTTTTCATGAAGATGGAGATAAATGGTATCGTTGCAAGGTTAATTTCATCACTTTTGACGAAGAAAAAGGTGTAGAAAAAAGAGTACCTATCAACATGATGGTGCAAGCGTCAGAAATCGGACAAGCATTGGAAAGATTACATGCAGGTATGAAAGGCAGTATGGCTGATTATGAAGTCGCTGTGATTACTGAAACAATGATTATGGATGTTTACAAATACGGCAAGGCAGAAGCCTGATTTTATATCAAAATAGGGTAATACCAATTTTTATTTATGGCATTACCAATTGTAAATAGTAAATTGCACAACATGTCTATCGCCCAAAATTTGAAATTAGTCAAACAACATATTCCCAGCCATGTCAAATTAGTTTGCGTTACCAAATTTCATCCTGATGAGACGATCATGGAAGCGTACCGCGTAGGGGAGCGAATTTTTGGTGAAAGTAAAGTACAGGAACTTGCAGGAAAATATCAACGATTACCCAAAGATATTCAGTGGCATTTTATTGGACACTTACAAACCAACAAAGTGAAGTATTTGCTTCCCTTTGTTGATTTGATACATGGTGTGGATTCTTTGAAGTTACTTTCAGAAATCAACAAACAGGCTGCAAAAATTAATCGCAAAATAAATTGTTTGTTGCAAGTCCATATAGCCACTGAAGATACAAAATTTGGATTTTCAGAACAGGAATTAATTGATTTTTTTGAGTCCGGAGAAGTTCAATCGTATAAAAATATTTCTCTGAAAGGATTGATGGGTATGGCTACTTTTACTGATAATCAGGAACAGGTACAATGCGAATTTACAGGTTTAAAGCAGTTATTTGATACCATCCAAAAAAAATACGTTTCAGATTATGTCGATTTTAAAGAAATTTCGATGGGCATGTCGGATGATTTTCAAATAGCCATCGAAGCAGGGAGTACCATGGTTCGAATCGGTAGTTCTATTTTCGGACAAAGGGTTTATTAATATATTTTCAATGAATTACCAGGAGACGCTGCAATATTTGTACGACCGGTTGCCGGTTTTTCACTTGGTTGGTTCGTCGGCATACAAACCCGGATTGGAGAATACCGTCCGGATATTGGAGCACCTCGATAATCCGCATCAAAAATTTCGTTCGGTTCATGTTGCCGGAACCAACGGCAAAGGATCTGTATCTCATTTAATTGCAGCTATTTTACAAGAAGCAGGCTATCGAGTCGGACTCTATACTTCTCCGCATTTGGTTGATTTTGGAGAAAGAATCCGTATAAATGGGAAAATGATTGATGAGCAGTATGTTGTAGACTTTATCAAACTCAATAAAACTACATTTGAAAACATCCAACCGTCGTTTTTCGAGTTGACCATGGCGATGGCTTTTTCATATTTCGCAGATCAAAATGTCGATATTGCTGTGATTGAAGTGGGTATGGGTGGAAGATTGGATAGTACCAATATCATTCTTCCTGAA
>JAUSNQ010000022.1 GCA_030655595.1 Paludibacter sp. | reverse complement strand
AAGGTGATTCTCCTTTTAATTCACCAAAAGGTGTGACTGATTTTGCTATTGCTGCCATTCAGGGAGGGTCATCAGGAATTCGAACCTGCGGTATTGAGAAAACAAAAAGTATCGTCAAGCATACCGATGTTCCTGTAATCGGTCTGACAAAAGCATATTTCCCTGATGGAACGGTATGCATCACAGGAACATTTCAGGATGTGGCTGACTTAGTTGATGCCGGAACTCACATCATCGCTGTTGACGGTACATTTCGATTGCGGGAAGGAGGATTAACAGGTCCTGAATACATCGGTAAGATCAAGGAAAAATTCGGAAAGATTATCATCATGGCTGACATCTCAACCGAAGAAGAAGCCGTGGCTTGCCGGAAAGCTGGTGCTGATTGTATATCGACAACTTTGTGTGGTTACACGCCGGAAACAGCTGCAAAAGGGAAAAACGGTCCGGCAATTGACGTTTTGCGCAGTTGCGTGGCATTGCTCCCCGACTGTCCGGTATTTGCAGAAGGTCGTTACAACACACCTAAAGAAGCAGCTTTGGCTATAGAAGCTGGAGCATGGGCGGTTGTTGTAGGCTCAGCCATTACCCGCCCACATTTGATAACACAATGGTTTGTTGAGGCAATAAAAAAGAAGGAGTAATTTATGAATATATTTTTTGGCACAGATGGTTGGAGAACATATCTTGATTCTCATATTAACGAAGAGTCTGTCGCCGTTGTTGCTCAGGCATTTTCAGATTATGTAAATCTACAGGGAGCAAATCAACAAATTGCCGTAGCATACGATACGCGCAGAAATTCTACGCTTTTCGCATCCATCTTTTCGGAAGTTTTATCAGGTAACGGAATTAAGGTGCTTTTGTCCGACAAATTATTACCCACTCCAGTCCTTTCGTTTACTACAAAATTCAAAAATTGCCTGGCAGGGGTGATGATCACTGCTTCACACAATCCTCCAGCATACAACGGCATCAAATTCAAATCATCGCTGGGTGGACCCTTTTCATCTGAAGAAACCCGGAAGATTGAAAATCTCCTCTATAAATCTACCATTCGAAAGTCGAATGAGCATGTTGTTGTCATCGACATGATGCCTGATTACATCAGCCACATTGAATCTTTGATAGATTTCAATGCCATTCGGCAAGCTAGAATTCCTCTGCTGATTGATAGCATGGGTGGTTCCGGAACGGATGTTTTGCAAGACATTCTGCAAAAGCATGACTGTTCCGCTACAACCATTTTTGGCGAACCATCCGAAAGTTTTTACGGACGATTGGCTGAGCCTATCGAACAAAATCTGGCACCCTTGATGGCTGAATTATCTCGTCGCGACTTCGCATTCGGGGTTGCTACCGATGGTGATGCCGACCGCATGGGCGTGTGTCTGGACAACGGCGAATGGCTTTCGGCACAAAACACCATCTTACTCTTGGTCGACTATCTGAAAAGGGTTAAAAAGGAATCAGGAGGGATTGTCAAAACATCTTCCGTGACCGATAAAATACGTTCATTTTTTGAAACAGAAGGTGTTCAGGTGCATGAAGTTCAGGTGGGCTTTAAATACATCGCCGACATCATGGTACAGGAAATGATTGCTTTTGGGGGCGAGGAAAGCGGTGGTTTCGGTTATGGCATGCATATTCCGGAACGCGATGGCATTTTTTCCTCATTACTCCTGCTTGAAATGCTCGCTGTATCGAGATTCAACAAACTATCAGCATATCTCGCTGATCGCCAGACCGACATGGGCGAAGTTTATTACGACAGAATTGACGCGCACTACAGCAAATCAGACAAAAACAACTTATTGCCCTGGGCATTCGAATACAAACCACTACAAATCGGGACTTACAATATAGTTAAAACCATTTCGTTCTTAAGTAGCCGAGGTATAGTAAACGGTTTGAAGTTTGTGTTTGAAGGAGATTGTCGCTGGCTACTGATAAGAAGTTCGGAGACGGAAGATATGATACGCTACTATGCAGAAGGACACAGTGATTCAGAGGTCCAAGAATTACTCAACCTTGGACAATCATTTTTAAATGAAATTTCAACTAAAAATATCCAATCATGAAATTAACAACCATCTTTATAATTGCACTTTGCCTGTTTGGCAGTTGTGCAAATGATTCAGAAAAAAAGAATCAAATAAGCATCATGTCATTCAATATTCGTTACGACGAACCGAATGACGGCATCAATAACTGGATTTACCGCCGTCAGGCTTGCGTGGATATGATTAACGATCAAGATCCGGATGTTTTTGGCATCCAGGAAGGCCTGATTCATCAGGTAAATTTCATGGATTCTGCCCTGACAGCCTATACTTTCGTGGGTGAAGGTCGCGATAGCTTGATGAAGAACAATGAATATTCAGCTGTTTTCTTCAAAAATGAAAAATTCGTACTGCTTCGTGCTGCGACTTTCTGGCTTAGCGCAACTCCTGAAGTTGCCTCAAAAGGTTGGGATGCGAAATATAACCGCATAGTAACCTGGGTGCACCTGAAGGACAAAAGAGACGGAAAGGAATTGCTGGTCTTCAACACCCACTTCGACCACAGGGGTGAACAAGCCCGCATTGAATCAGCTAAACTTATTGCGCTAAAAGCACAAGAAATCTCGGGAGATACCCTGATGACATTTGTTGTGGGCGATTTGAATACTTTGACTGAAAATGATCTGTTACAGCCAATATTGACTTATATGCAATCTTCGCAGGTAATGGCTCCGATAACCGATTCGATGGGAACTACCAACAGCTTTAAGGTCGCTCAAGAAGGTAAAATCATTGATTATGTTTTCTACAGACATGCTACACCTATTCAATACCAAACCATCGTCAAAGATTACGGTGTTCCTTACATCTCTGATCACTATCCGGTGATGGCAATGTTTGAATATTAATTTCTGATTGATGATTTCATTACAACATGAATTCATCATAATTAAAGACTAAATATCATGAAAACTTTCTATAAAAAACTGATTCCAGGTTTATTGTTTTTGATTTTGAGCTTTACGCTGACCGGACAATCGCCTAAATACATTTTCTTTTATATTGGAGATGGATTGAATTTCAATCATGTTGAAGCAGCACTTGTTTTTCAATCCAAAAACGTGGCCGACCACACGCCAAATTTGGTCTTCGATCGATTTCCTTTTACCGGCATCGTCAATACACGCGCTGCCTCAGATTACATCACCGATTCGTCGGCAGGAGGAACAGCTCTTGCGAGCGGTGTGAGAATCAACAATACAGCTCTGGGTATCGATCCCGATAACAAACCGGTATATTCAATCATTCATAAACTTCAAAAACAAAACTGGTCGACCGGTGTGATTACATCAACAAGTGTAGATGACGGCACTCCAGCTTCGTTTTATGCCCATGCGTTAGACAGAAATTCGTATTATGACATTGGAACACAAGCGGCAAGATCAAAAATTAATTTTCTTGCAGGCGGAGGTTTGAAGGCCTATACCAATAAAAATAATCCAAACGATCCACATTTACTTGACGTTTTCAAAAAGAATGGATATCAGGTTTTTAAAGGAATCGATGATTACAACAAAAGCAAACGTAAAGGCAATAACATCCTTTTGATTCCAGATCGCATTTACCCATTTCCGTATGTATCATTACCATACGCTATTGATCGCAAATCTGATGAGCTATCACTCTCCGATCTGACAGTAACAGCTATCAATTACTTAGAAAAGAAAAAAGCTGGTAAATTCATCTTGGTTGTTGAAGGTGGAAGAATTGATCATGCCTCGCACACCAATGATGGTGCAACAGTCATTTTAGAAGTCATAGACCTTGCAAAAAGTGTTCAGCATGCTTATGATTTTTACCTGAGACACCCCAATGAGACTTTGATTATTTTAACTTCAGATCATGAAACCGGCGGATTGGGATTGGGAAATTATGATCTAAATCTGCATGTGCAACTGCTGGCTAATCAAAGAATCTCTTTGTCAGCATTAACATCGTGGATTAGTGAATTAAAAAAACAAACTCCGAATACCGTTCAGTGGGAAGATATTGTACAAATATTAAAAGATAATTTAGGTTTCTGGACAAATATTCCGATTTCAAGTGAAGATGAAACTAAATTAAAAGCCGAATTCAAAAAAACCTTCATCGACCATAATGAAAGTCAAGTAGTTACCTGGTATTCCAAAGATGAACCATTGGCTGTAGCGGCGGTAGGGATTCTGAATCGTATGAGCCAACTTGGCTGGTCAACTACGTCTCATTCAGGCACACCAGTGCCTGTGTATGCCATTGGTGCAGGTGCTGAACATTTTACGGGCAGTATGCTCAATACTGACATACCGAAGAAGATCGAAAAATTGATACAATGATTTTGATGGTTTAGTATCAAAGAACAAATCAGGGTTGAGTTCAAAATAATGGCTCGCTTCAATTATTGAAAATAAAAACTTAAATTTGCCGTTTAATACCGCTGTCGATAACAGGTGTTCAAACAATATTTATTAATGCGTTAGAAAAATCAGTTGATTTTTCATCATATTCAAACAAAACATAAGCAAATGAAAAAGAATTTTATTTTCCTGATAACTTCATTGATTTCATTAATTATTACAGCACAAGACATTGAATCACTAACACTTACAATTAATGTTGAGCAATACAAAGCATTAGAAAAACATTTTATTGAAAAAGAAAAGGCAAAGTTGCAAGCAACTGATTGGGCGCGTTTTTATCGCTATGAAGCTATGAACGATAGCTTGCACAAACCTGCAAAGGTAGTTTTTCTGGGCAATTCAATTACTGATGGTTGGTACAGATTGCATCCAGAGTTTTTCATTGAAAACGGATTTACAGGACGAGGGATTGGCGGTCAAACAACCAGTCACATGCTTACCCGATTTCAGGCAGATGTAATTGATTTGAAACCAAAAATAGTGGTGATTATGGCAGGCACAAACGACATTGCCCGGAATAACGGCATCATCACCCACAAACACATCATGCAAAACATTAAATCGATGTGTGAACTGGCGAAATATCACAAAATAAAACCTATTTTATGCTCCATTCTTCCAGCTCACGAATTTCGCTGGAATAAAGAACTTGAGCCTGCAGCCGATATCAAGTTATTAAATGATATGATTCGTGAATATGCGCAAAACAACAAAATACCTTTTGCAGACTACTACGCAGCTTTAGTCGATGATCGTGGCGGACTGCCGACCGATATTGCAGCAGATGGTGTACACCCGAATATGAACGGGTACGCCATCATGGAACCGATCATATTGAAATCGATACGGAAGATACTTTAATTAGTCATTATGGCATCGGAGTAACCCTGTTTGGTTGCTTCACAGCATTATGTGCCGCATGCTTAGCCACTTTCGCTTCTTCCTGTGTTACTCCCGAAGGGATGAAAGAATTGTCAATAACCGGGCGTTTCAATAATTTTTCGTACCAGGTACAGGCTGCCGTAAACCTTCCTAATCCTAGACTCAAGTGATACCCATCGCGACAAAAATGATCTCCAACACAACTTGTTCTCCCATTTTGAATGGCTGTACCAGCAGGAATGACGATGTCGATACCTGCTTGTTTTACCGCTGCATTGACTGTACCTACGATGGCTTCGTACATTTGCTGCTGATCATTATTGTAATTCTTGAATCCTTTGTGGGTTGAGTTAGCGGCATATGCCCAGGTTTGATGGAAAGCAAATTGCACATCGGGATTGGTAGCAAGTTGCTGGGTATAAGCGACTAAATTTGTCAGATAAGGGAAATAGGAGTCAATCAGACCGGAATATGGACTTGCCTGTTGAAAAGTGATATAATCCCAATCTTCATCCTGCATGGCGGTACTCAACTTTTGTTTGGCTACAACAGTTGTATCTCCGTTAATAATTTTTCTGTATGAATATGCCGCTGAATCTCTTTCAGCATTTTTCCAGTGTGTTTCCAGACTGCAGCCTCCGATATACATATTGGCTATAATTAGTTGCAAACCATCCGCTTTTGCCAGATCGTCGACATAGGATTCTGCTGCATCGGTAGAGAAACTGTTGCCTATTGCCAAAATTTTAACGACATCCTGAGCAGATGTAAATGACAGGAATCCAACGCATAAAGAAATAACAATAAATAAACTGAGCTTTTTTGTGTTCATAACATGAATATTTATGATGATTGATTAGACTTATAAGATGTTAAATATTTTATTTTACATAAAATATATTCTCGCTAGAGTTCAAAAAACAATAGAGCTTGCATGCATATTAAATCCTACAAGCATTTTATAAAAATCCGGAATCTGTCATGCAATACATAATCAGCTTCCGGATTTCTTTTTGTTCTTAGACCTTATTTATTTGGTTTATACAAATGCGACGAATGTCCGTAAAACAACTCTGCTGCTTCCATCACAGTTTCCGACAAAGTCGGGTGCGGATGAATGGTCAGCGCCAGGTCTTTGACAGTCGCACCCATTTCGATGGCTAACGTCGCTTCGGCAATCAGTTCGCCAGCCCCAGGACCGCAGATACCGACACCCAATACCCGTTCTGTATCTGGGTCAACAATGATTTTGGTAACGCCGTCACTTCTGTCGAGGGTCGTAGCACGACCACTCGCTGCCCATGGAAATTTAGCCGTTTCGAATTTGATTCCTTTTTCGACAGCCTGATTCTCAGTTATGCCAGCCCAGGCAATTTCCGGATCGGTAAACACCACGGCAGGAATAGCGAGGGGTTCAAAAGTTACTTTTTTACCCGAGATCGCATCAATCGCCACACGTGCTTCATGCGAAGCTTTATGCGCCAGCATAGGTTCTCCTACGATATCGCCAATAGCATAAATACTATCATCGTCAGTTTTCAGAGATTTATCAGTAATGATCCAACACCGCTCGTTGACTTTCACTTTGGTGTTTTCAAGACCCAGTCCGGTCGTTTGTGGTTTGCGACCAATCGACATCAGCACATAATCAAACTGATGTTCTTCAATTTGCTTGTCTTTGTTTTCAATTTTGACCACCAGTCCCTCTCCCTTTTCTTTGATTTCAACTACTTTTGATTGCAGCATGATTTTATCAAAAGACTTAGCTATTCTTTTTTGCAGATGCGAAACCAAATCCTGATCGGCACCCGGAAGCAAGCGATCCATGAACTCAACCACAGAAACCTGCGAACCCAGTGCAGCATAAACAGAACCGAGTTCGAGTCCGATGTAACCGCCACCTACAACCAATAAGGTTTTCGGAATTGCCGGCAGGTTAAGGGCTGAAGTTGAATTCAGCAATCGTTTACTCTCAATTTGCAAAGAAGGAATTGTTGCGATGACTGATCCCGTTGCGATAATCGCCTTATCAAAAGTTATTTGTTCCGAACTGCCATCTTCTTTTTTCACTTCAATAGCGGTAGAAGAAATAAAAGAAGCACGTCCCTGCACATAATTAATATTCCTTTGTTTGGAAAGCAATCCAAGTCCGCCGGTGAGTTTCCTGACCACTTTATCTTTGTACGACCGGAGTTTATCCAGATCAATTTTCGGTTCACCGAAATCAATTCCCCAGCTTTTGGCTTCTTTGCTTTCGTTAATCAGCTTAGCTACATGTAAAAGTGCCTTGGAAGGTATACATCCACGGTATAAACACACACCGCCCGGATTTTTTTCCATATCTACGAGGGTAACATTCATACCTAAATCAGAAGCATAAAATGCCGCTGCATATCCACCGGGGCCACCCCCGATAACTACTATATTTTTACTCATATCTTTATTTTTTTACCACATGCGTCACAAAAGTAACATAAGAAAATATTATTACCAAGTCTGCCTATTCTCAATCTTGCGAGTTGCGGTAATTGAGCGGCCTTAATCGCGATAGCGATTTCGACGCGAAATACCGCAACTCGCATTAAATATCATGACTAATGTAGTTCATTATTAACCTTCAATTACAAGTTTCATCGGATTTTCGAGCGCCTCTATCACCCACCTCAGGAATCGGATGCCGTCAGCACCGTCGATTACCCTGTGGTCGTACGACAACGACAAAGGCAACATCATACGGGGTTCAAACTTCCCATCGACATACACCGGCTCAATACTTCCTTTTGAAATACCGAGAATTGCTACTTCAGGTGCATTGATAATCGGCGTGAAAGCTGTCCCACCGATACCACCTAAGTTGGTGATGGTAAAACATCCTCCCTGCAAATCGGCCACACCCACCTTTTTGGTGCGGGCTTTTTCAGCCAAGGCATTGATTTCTTTCGATATCTCGATGATATTCAATTTATCGGCATTTTTAATGACCGGAACTATCAACCCAAAATCAGTATCCACGGCAATGCCGATATTGAAATACTTCTTGTAGATGATGGATTTACTTTGCATATCTACACTAGCATTGAACTGCGGGAAGGTTTTCATCGCCGAACTAATGACTTTCACCAAAATGGCCGTCACGGTGAGTTTTACACCAAACTTTTCCGCTGTTTTGGCATAGCTTTTTCGGAATTCTTCCAACTGCGTGATGTCCGCTTTATCGAATTGAGTCACATGTGGAATCGTATGCCAGGCATGACTGAGGTGCTCTGCAGTTTTCTGGCGGATATTTGACATCGGCTCTTTGACCGTTTCGCCGTATCGCGAGAAATCCGGTAACGACTCCTGGTGTTGCTCCGCACGTATATGTTGCGTCTCGTTTCTTTGCTGATGCAGACCCTTGCTGTATGCTTTTACATCATCGAGCAATAATCTACCGCCCGGACCTGAACCTTTGATTTGGTTCACATCCACGCCAATCTCGCGCGCCAACCGGCGAACCGAAGGTGCTGCTGGAGCTGCATTAGAGAGAATCGGCGGTTGGTTTTCAACCAGAATTGCTTTTGGCGGATTGGTAGGTGCATTGCTTGTCGCTGCTGCAACTGGTGTAGCCGGTTCTTTAACTTCCGGTTCTGAAACATCTTCAGCCTTGGGAGCCTCATCTGTCTTTTCGACAGCCGCAGATTCTTCCACGCTGAACATCACCTGACCAATCGCAACACTATCTCCTTCTTTTACTTTTATTTCCAAAACTTTACCGTTCACATCCGAAGGTACCTCAATGGTGGCCTTGTCGGTTTCCAGTTCCAGCACCGACTGATCAACCTCAATCACATCACCAACTTGAACCAAAACTTTCACAATAGTGGCTGAAGTGATATTTTCACCTAATTCAGGAATTACAAAATTCTTCATTATCTCTATAATTTACATCCATATTATTTAAATACTCAGGGGGTCAATATTGACCCACGAATCACAATTTTTGCCCACATTGAATCACAATCATACTTGATCATTAGAATTATGCGTGCATTGGGTTGAGTTTATTAGGACTGATTTCCAACTCTTTCATTGCTTTTTTTAATTCAGACAACTTGTATTTGCCATCTTTATAAAGCGCATAGAGCGTAGCGTAAACAATGTGTTTAGCATCAACCTCGAAGAAATCCCTGAGCTCACCGCGACCTTCACTGCGTCCGAAACCATCGGTTCCCAACGAATATAATTTATTGGGTAGCCATTTGGAAATCGAGTCCGGCAAAGTTTTCACATAGTCAGACGCAGCCACGATTACTCCTTCATTGTCGATTAATGTCGAAATGTAAGGTGTTTTTTCTTTATCAGGATGTAGTAAATTATGCCTTTCAACATCCAATGCTTCTTTGCGCAATTCTTTGTAACTGGTTACGCTATACACATGGGTAGATACCTTGTACTTTTCTTCAAGTATTTCAGCTGCTTTCAGCGCTTCATTCATGATAGTACCACTACCCAACAGATTGGCCACTAAATCAGAGGATTCGTTTTCACCGTTTTTGAAACGATACATCCCTTTCAGAATTCCTTCCTTAACATCTCCCGGCATGGCGGGCATGGCGTAGCTTTCATTCATGATGGTGATGTAATAAAACACCTTTTCCTGCTCTTCGTACATGCGACGAATACCGTCGCGAATAATCACTGCTAATTCATATGCAAATGCGGGATCATAAGTCACCAAATTGGGTACAGGATAAGCTAGCAAATGACTGTTCCCGTCCTGATGCTGCAAACCTTCACCGGCAAGGGTAGTCCGACCTGCAGTACCACCTACCAAAAAGCCTTTCACGGCCATATCGGCAGCAGCCCAAACCAAATCACCGATTCGTTGCATACCGAACATGGAGTAATATACAAAGAAAGGCATCATATTCAAACCGTGTGTCGCGTAAGCAGTTCCAGCACCAATAAACGATGACATGGCACCTGCTTCGGTAATCCCTTCTTCCAGAATTTGTCCATCTTGGGCTTCTTTGTAATACAACAAAAGTTCTTTGTCAACAGGTTCGTATAACTGTCCGACATGCGAATAAATACCCAGCTGACGGAAAAGCGATTCCATTCCGAAAGTACGGGCTTCATCTGGCACAATCGGGACAATCAGTTTTCCAATTTCTTTGTCTTTCAGCAGTTTGGTCAACAACCTGACAAATGCCATAGTCGTTGATAGTTCTCTGCCATCCGAACCTTCATAAAATTCAGCAAAAACTTCTTCAGGAGGGGTCTTAATCGGACGAACATCCAACCTTCTTTCAGGGACATAACCCCCTAAATCTTCCCTGTGCTTTTTTAGATATTGCATTTCAGGAGAATCTTCGGGTAGTTTGTAAAAAGGTGCTTTGGCTACTTCATCATCTGATATCGGAATTCCAAAACGAGTTCTAAATTCTTTCAACTCATCTTCATTCAGTTTTTTCTGAGAGTGGGTGATATTTTTTCCTTCACCACTCTCACCCAAACCATAACCTTTGATGGTATTGGCAAGAATCACGGTCGGTTGTCCTTTGTGATGTACTGCCGCATCATAAGCTGCAAATACCTTTTCGGGATCGTGTCCGCCACGTTTCATCTTGCGAATTTGTTCATCGGTAAGATGACTCACCATATCAAGTAACTCCGGATCCACACCGAAAAATTCATTCCGAACATAATCACCTGAAGCGATAGAAAATTTCTGCGACTGCCCATCGACTACTTCGCCCATGCGTTTCACTAATTTTCCTTTGGAGTCTTTTTCAATCATCTCGTCCCATTCGCCACCCCAAAGTACTTTAATGACATTCCAGCCGGCACCGCGAAAAACAGCTTCCAATTCCTGTACAATTTTTCCGTTTCCACGAACCGGACCATCTAAACGTTGGAGGTTACAGTTGATCACGAAAATAAGATTATCTAATTTCTCACGAGATGCTAAAGTTATTGCACCTAGTGCTTCCGGTTCATCCGTTTCACCATCCCCTAAAAACGCCCAGACTTTCTGATGCGAAGTCACTTTCAGTCCGCGATCTTCCAAATAACGGTTGAAACGCGCCTGATAAATGGCCATAATAGGGCCTAATCCCATCGAGACAGTCGGAAATTCCCAGAAATTCGGCATGAGCCAGGGATGTGGGTAAGAAGATAAACCACCTTTGGGATTCAGTTCCCGGCGGAAATTATTGAGTTGGTCAACCGTCAGGCGACCTTCGACAAAAGCACGCGCATAGATACCCGGCGCCGCATGTCCCTGAAAATAAATCTGGTCACCATCATGACCGTCCCCCTTACCTTTGAAGAAGTGATTAAAAGCCACTTCAAGCAAAGTAGCAACGGATGCATAAGTAGAAATATGTCCGCCGATGCCGTTTTCATTTTTATTGGCTTTTACCACCATGGCCATGGCATTCCAGCGAATCACACTTTTGATTAAGCGTTCGATTTCGCGGTTGCCCGGATAGGGAGACTGCTTGGCTCTTGTAATGGTGTTTATGTAAGGCGTGTTCGCCGTGAAAGGTAATTCGACACCCGCTTTGTGCGCACGCACCTGCAATTGGCGAAGTAATTCTACAACCCGTTCGGGTCCCCATTGTTGTAAAACATAATCTAGAGAGTAAAACCACTCCTCATTTTCAAGTTCTTCGATTTCTTTCGGGATCAACTTATTTGAATTCATTTTCAATTACTTTTGTGTTTGTTCTTAACTAACAAACAAAAAGCAATTTAGTTTAATGAATTGTAATCCCGAGATTACAAAAATTCAAATAAATAATCTATTGTATTGATATAAAGTATTTTAAAAAATGCAATTGGTGCTATAATTATCAAAATAGTATTTATTAGAATTTGTAAATACTATCAAACTTTCCTATTTAATCCTGCAATCTTATGGTTGTTGTCCTATTTGATTTGAGATGATACATACAACTTGATATTTTTACGAAATTTCATCAAAACGTAAATGATCAACATCATCAACAATAAATAGAAGCCATCTCCAATAGGAATTTCAATAAAGAAAACCTGATTCTCATTACCCCCACCGCCTTCATTGTCACTAATAAAGGCTTTCAACAAACCAGTGGAAGTTGAAATCAGCATGTTTCTATAGTTTTTTTTGGGGGTTGATGCATCTACCAAGTCCTTTTTAGAATCAATATTGGTTTTACCCATACTGACAATTACATCTGAATATTTTAATGACGAGGTGCTTTCAGAAACATCATAATTTGAATTTTTTGAAACTATTGCCGGTTTGTTGTTAATATAAGTGCTTTTTGCCATACCCTGCTGCTGTCCTTTATAAACAGGATAATTGTGTTGTTTCGAATAATTCTCAGGAGCTTTGGGAAGGTACTGCTTGCCTTTACTAATTACACCATAATTAGGATAATTTACCGAACTTGAAGTATTAAAATCCTGAATTATAATAAAAAGTGACCATCCGGCAATAAGAATTATTGCTATAATTAAAGTATTTATGATATTGGTCTTCATTTTAAAAACAATTAATCATAAGAAAATCAAACCTGCTAATTCAAAAACTTTAAAGAATCGGTTCTGTAAGCTCTTAATTTTGCGATGTTTCTACAATAACAATTTCACAAGCAAAATTGTTTTAACTTCATTTAAACTTTCGTAGCTATTACAACAATTGAAGTTAAATACAATCAAAATCGAGTAAAATTACATTAAGCAATCCTATTCAACAAACATTTTGGCTACAAAAACAATCACAAATATTGAATTTTAGTTTAATTAACTACTGAGACGACTCAAATAAAATAATTGTATTTATTTCACTGAAAACGAAATATTTACTTAAAAGAACCAAATACGCTCATTCAGAAAACACCAGAAACAAAAAAAGCCCTCCATTTCTGAAAGACTTTCTGCTCTTTTGTGGGCCCAGCTGGGCTTGAACCAGCGACCCCCTGATTATGAGTCAGGTGCTACTAACCAACTGAGCTATGGGCCCGACTTATACAAATCTTTTATTATCTTTGCAAAGCGATTGCAAAAGTAATATTATTTACCGTTCCTGCAAATAGATAGGAACTTTTTTTTTGAATAAATGATTGTACCAGAAAACATAAACACCCTGATTTTTGACTTCGGAGGTGTGATTTACAACATCAATATACAAATTGGCATTAACAACTTAAAAGAAATCGGATTTACCGATGCGGATGAATATATCGGACATTTTGCACATAATGGATTTTTTGTTCAATGGGAAAATGGAGAGATTTCAGTAGAAGAATTCAGAAACGAAATACGAAAGCGATGTGTAAATGTAGTTACTGATCAGGATATTGATGATGCCTGGTGCTCCATCATGCTGGAAATACCGGATGAAAGAATTGATTTATTGCAAAAATTGCAAAAAAAATACCGGCTGCTCTTACTAAGCAATACCAACCCGCTGCATATTGAAGTCAGCACTAAAAAAGAACTGACTAAAAGGGGACTAACCATGGACGATCTGTTCGACAAGTGCTATTATTCTTATGAAGTTGGTGCTGTAAAACCGGGAGAGGAGATATTTCTGAAATTATTGCAGGATGCCGGTGTAAAAGCAGAAAATTGTTTGTTTCTGGATGATGGAGAAAAAAATATCGAAACAGCGAAAAAACTAGGGTTCAATACCTACCTGGTAACTCCGGGGCAGAGCTTAAATTTTCTTTTATAAACCAAATGCGTCGTGAGCATTACTTCCCTACAAATAAATTTTTATACTAATGTGTTCTAATGTGACTAATGTGGTTTCCGGGTTTGCTGCAACTGTCGGGTTTTTCGACGGGGTACATGCCGGTCATCGCTACCTGATTGAAGAATTGAAACATGAAGCCGGTAAACGGGAACTGAAAAGCATGGTCATTACGTTTAAATTACATCCCCGTAAGGTTTTACACACGGCATACCAACCGCAACTGCTCACTGCTCACGACGAAAAAATAGAACAACTGATATCAACCGGTGTGGATGAAATAGCCGAATTGGATTTCACCACGGAAATGGCTGCTTTATCAGCTTTTGAATTTATCAAACAAGTACTTTCGGAACAACTCAACGTGAAGATGTTGCTCGTGGGGCACGACCACCGTTTCGGCAGAAACAGAGAAGATGGTTTTCCGGAATATGTGAAATATGGTAGGGAAAATGGTATTGAAGTCATACAGGCATCCCGATTCAGTACGGAGATCTTCAGTCATATCAGTTCTTCGGATATTCGCACAGCACTTAAATCTGGCGATATTGAGAAAGCCAATGCCCTCCTCACCTACCCTTATGCCTTTACCGGTTTTGTGGTGAATGGTTTCAAAGTGGGGAAAAAAATCGGATTCCCGACAGCTAATCTGCAACCGGTGGAACCCGACAAATTGATTCCGGGAGTTGGAGTTTATGCTGTGGAGATCGAATGGAAAGGAGATGCTCACAAAGCCATGATGAATATTGGACACCGCCCTACACTCGAAAATGGCGATGCCATCAGCCTCGAAGTTCACATCATCAATTTCGATGCGGAGATCTATCATCAGCAACTCAAAGTGACTTTTAACAGGAAAATAAGAGATGAGAAAAAATTTGATTCTATCGCTGATTTGATTGAACAATTAAATTTTGATAAGGAATTTGTTATCAATTTAACATAAAGAGACATCCGAAAAATGTATCTTTGCCGAATAGAAATTCAAAATAATCAATTTTATAGTGTATGAGAAAATTAATTTTATCCATGATTATCGGTATGACTGTAATCGGATGTACTTCAAAGAACCCGTTCTTCTCAGAATATGAGAATGAATATGGTATTCCTCCTTTTGAGAAAATCAAAACTGAACATTATTTGCCTGCTTTCAAAGAAGGCATTAAACAGCAACAAGCAGAGTATGATGCCATTGCAAAGAGCAAAGAATCTGCAACCTTCGAAAATACCATCGAGGCATTGGAACTGAGTGGCGAGTTGCTGAATAAAGTTTCGAATGTATTTTACAACCTTTACTCGGCGGAAACCAATGATGCATTGACTGAAATTGCCAATGAGGTTTCACCTCTTTTGTCGGAACACAGTGATAATCTGTATTTAAATGAACCAATATTTGAACGGGTTAAATCCTTGTATGCCGCAAAAGACAATCTTGCTCTGAATGCTGAACAAATCCGTATTTTGGAAAAATACTACAAAAACTTTGTAAGAAGTGGTGCTGACTTGAATGATACTGACAAAGAAACTTTAAGGGGTATCAACAAAGAGTTGAGTCTGGCACAGTTGACTTTCGGACAAAACTTGCTGGCAGAAAATAATGCTTATCAACGTTTTGTGACTGACGAAAGTGAGTTGGCGGGTTTGCCTGCCGGTGTTGTTCAGGCTGCTGCTGAAGCTGCGAAAGATGCTGGTCAGGAAGGCAAATGGCTTTTCACAACTTCAAAAGCAAGCTTTATCCCGGTATTGCAATATGCCGAAAACAGGGAACTGCGTAAAGATTTGTTACTAGCTTGGGCTAACCGTGGTGATAATAACAATGACAACGACAATAAAGCCATCATTGCTCAAATCATGCAATTGAGAATCCAAAGGTCGCAATTGCTCGGCTTTGCTACTCCTGCCGATTTCATTCTCGATAACACCATGGCAAAAACTCCTCAAAAAGTGATTGAGTTTCTTGCTTCTGTTTGGCAACCGGCACTTGCTCAGGCTAAAAAAGAAGCTGCCGAACTTCAGAAACTGATGGATGCTGAGGGCAAAGGTGAAAAATTGGAAGCCTGGGATTGGTGGTTTTATGCTGAAAAACTCCGCAAGGCTAAGTTTGATTTGGACGAAGAAGCTTTACGTCCCTATTTCAAGATGGAAAATGTGCGTCAAGGTGCATTTGATCTGGCCGGTAATCTATGGGGATTGCAATTTATACCATTGACCGACTTCCCGAAATATCATCCCGATGTTGAGGCTTTTGAAGTATGCGACCGCGACGGTTCATTAATTGGTGTATTATTCACCGACTTCTTCCCTCGCCCGGGAAAACGCGCCGGTGCCTGGATGAGCAGTTATCTGAAACAGCATTATCGCGATGGCAAGAATATTCGCCCTATCATTGTCAATGTAGGCAATTTTACCAAACCCACTTCGGATAAACCTTCGTTGCTGAGTATGGATGATGTGCAGACTTTATTCCACGAGTTTGGTCACGGCCTGCATGGCTTGTTAGCTCAAAGCACTTACCTGAGCTTGTCAGGAACCAGTGTTGTGCGGGATTTCGTGGAATTACCATCGCAAATCATGGAAAACTGGTGTTTCGAACCTCAGGTTATGAAAACGTACGCAAAACATTATGAAACCGGAGAAGTTATGCCGGATGCTTTAATCGAAAAAATTCAAAAAGCAGGTACATTCAATCAAGGATTTGTCATGACCGAACTTTTATCGGCTGCCATTCTCGACATGGATTACCATACCCTTACAAACGCTGATAATTTAGATGTAAATGCATTTGAAAAAGCTTCGCTTGAACGCATGGGCATGATTCCGGAAATCATCGTACGCTATCGCAGCACCAACTTCAATCACATTTTTGCTGGTGGGTATGCTGCCGGATATTACAGCTACACCTGGGCCGAAGTGCTCGACGCTGATGCGTATCAGGCATTTGTTGAAACGGGAGATATATACAACCAGGAAGTGGCTACTTCTTTCCGTAAAAATATCCTTGAAAAAGGAGATTCGGATGAAGCCATGAAGTTATACCTCAACTTCAGAGGAAAAGAACCCAATCCTGCTGCTTTATTGGTAAAACGCGGATTTAAAAAATAAGCGATACGAAAATGAAGCACCCAACTCTCCAAAAAATAATCAATCCCGGTTTCCCTTTAATAGGCTTACTGATTGTATTATACCTGGGCAGTTGGGTGCTTAATTATATTTACATCCGTGATTTTCAAGCATATCCGGCTGTCAGTATCAGAGTGTTTCAACCCAACTTTTTCTGGTTGATATCAGGCATTTTGCTTATAACTGCGCTGAACATTCTCCTCATTACTCAAATCAACAGCAAATTTTCCATCATAAGAATTAAAACATTTTTGCCTGCATTTATTTATGCTTTGCTGATTACCGCTTGGAAAGAAAGCCATTTTTTAATCTATACACACTTGGCATTAACCGCTTTTCTGATTAGTCTGATGCTCTTTTGGGGTATGTATAAAAATAAAAAGGCGGTCACACCTGCTTTTTGGGGAAGTTTGATAATTTCGTTTATGGGAATAGTCAATCCGATTTACCTTTTTTTGCTTCCTATTTCATGGATTGGTTTCACTTTGTTAAAATGCAATTCAACCCGCGTTTTCTTAGCTGCGCTCATGGGTATTTTAACTCCCTGGATATTTTATCTTTCTTTCCAATATTTCATGGGAAACGAAATTCTAATTTTTCAAACTTTGATAACAGAACTTCAACCCAATTTTCTTTTGGCTGAAGCTTCTTTGTATGAGCAAATGTACATTTCGATTACTGTATTCATTTTAATTATTGGTCTGATTGGCATATACACCAATTTATATAATGACGCAATTCAAACTAGACAGAATATCAATTTTTTATTGCTATTCCTGATTATCCTGATCGCACTCATCTTTATTTTTTCCAGACAAACACATGCCATGATGCCCATGATAGCGTTTTGTATTGCTATGCTGCTTGCTCATCCATTTTCTTTGAATAAAATAAAATTCTATCCCCTGCTTTTCATTATTTTTTGCATTGTTAATGCCGTTTACATGCTAGTTAACTACATCAAAGTCTGACAGATGGAAAACTTCGTCGAGCTCGGATATTTGGGGTTGTTTATCGCTTCCTTTTTAGCGGCCACAGTTGTGCCCTTCAGTTCCGAAGTCGTATTTTCGGCAATGGTTTTCGGTGGATTAGATGCCTGGACTTGCGTTTTTGTTGCGACTGCAGGAAATTGGCTCGGCGGCATGAGCTGTTACTATCTTGGGAGATTGGGCAAACTGGAATGGATAGAAAAATTCCTCCGCATCAAAAAAGAAAAATTTGATCAATGGATCAACAAATTTCATCGCTATGGTGATTGGTTTGCATTTTTCTCCTTCTTGCCCGGAGTGGGCGATGCCATTGCAGTTGCTTCCGGATTTTTTAGATGTAACATCTGGATTGTTGCCTTTTCTATGTTGATGGGCAAATTTGTCAGATATATTGTCTGGATGTATTTCAATGGATTATTTTTCTGATTTTTTCGTTTCTTTTGTTATTTTTCACCCTTAAAATCCCGTAATAATAACTACTTTTGGAGGCAGAAAAATTGACACAAGATTATTCATGATAAAAAAACACAGGCTGATAATATTATTGGTAATATGGGGATTTTCTCAACAAAATTTGTTGTTCGGACAGAAAATTTTAGAACAGCGAATTTCCGACTCTCTCACGGTCATTGCCAATACCTCAATTTTTTCCGCTAAAATTAACAGAATAAAAATCAGTGTCGACCGTCCGAGAAAAACAATCACAGTCACAGCAGCAGACAATTTCGGACACATTCCATTCCGTTGGGAAAATGTGGATCGAATTAATCATGCATTGAAATCGATTCTTGGCAAAACTTATCCAAATTACAAAATCAGGGCTCAAGCCTACAACAAAAATATCGAAGAATTAATTCCAAATTATCTATTGGAAAAACCCGATGATTCAAAATCATTTAAAACCGCCTCGCTTTACCCTCCGCTTTTAACAAAATTATCAACACCTTACACCATCGACAACGGACTAACTAACAGAAATATAGCCCTATGGAATAGTCATGGTAGACATTTTAATCAAAAAGATAAAAAATGGGCATGGCAACGCCCCCTCCTGTTTCTAACCGTTGAGGACTTACTGACAACGGCTTTTGTTTTGCCGTTTTTAACTCCGATGCTCGAAAACGCCGGAGCGCAAATATTTATTCCGCGAGAACGGGACACACAAACCCTCGAGGTTATTGTTGATAATGATGATGATAAAGGTCTTTCGACCTATCAGGAATCCAACAACAAAAATCATTGGAGAAAAGGAGAGAAAGGTTTCTCGAATGAGAAGGTTTTTTATCTTTACAAGGAAAATCCTTTTGAGATGGGTACCAGTCGAAAAATTAAAACGACTACCGAACCCGATGAAACCAGTTTTGTAGCATGGACACCATACATCCCCGAAAAAGGAACGTACGCAGTCTATGTTTCTTATCAAACTACAGAAAACAGCACGGAAGATGCTCATTATACGGTCCACCACCTTGGAGGGACTACAGCATTTGCTGTCAATCAAACCGTTTACGGCGGCACATGGCTGTATCTGGGTCACTTTAAGTTCGACAAGGGGCTCAATCAGCATGGTAAAGTGGTGTTGACAAATCTGAGTCGGGAAAACCAAAAAATGCTCACTGCCGATGCTGTTAAATTTGGTGGTGGCATGGGAAACATCGCTGTCATGCCAAAAAAAAACAATGAAAATGGTGAAATACTTCCTGTGACCAGCAACTTCCCACGATACACCGAAGGTGCAAAATACTGGTTGCAATGGGCTGGTGCTCCCGACACCATTTATAGTCGCACCGCCAACACCGACGAGTATTCCGATGATTTTCAATCCCGTGGCTTTTGGATCAATTATCTGGCAGGGGGTTCATCTGTTATTCCAAATACACCAGGATTAGGGATTCCGATTGATTTAGCTTTGGCTTTTCATACAGATGCCGGTATCAAAACAAATGATTCAATCATCGGCACATTGGCTATATGTACAGTCGGAAATAACAATGGTACAGAGATTTTTAAAAATGGTGTATCCCGATGGGGAACCAGAGATATGGTCGATTTAATTCAAACTCAAATTGTAGAAGATATTCGCAAATTGCACCACCCTACCTGGACTAGAAGAGGACTTTGGAATCGCTCGTACAGCGAAGCCCGGGTACCGGAAGTCCCAACGATGTTGCTTGAACTCCTCTCGCACCAGAATTTTGAAGATATGAAATATGCGCTGGATCCACGTTTTCGTTTTTCCGTTAGCCGATCCATTTACAAAGGCATATTGAAACATTTCGCCTATTTGTACGGACAGGATTATGTGGTTCAACCTTTACCGGTGGAGCAATTCAGTTGTAAGTTTATTTCGGATAATCGGATCAAATTACAGTGGAAAGCAGTCAGCGACAGTTTGGAACCATCGGCTGAAGCTGATAATTTTGTTGTGTATACGCGAATCAATGATCGTGGTTTTGACAATGGCAGGCTCGTTTCATCAAACAATTTTGAATTGGATGTCATACCCGGTCAAATCTACAGTTTTAAAATCGCCGCTTTGAACCGTGGCGGAGTAAGTTTTCCATCTGAAATACTATCTGCATACAGAGATGAGGTCAACAAAGAAACCGTGCTCATTGTCAATGGATTTGAACGAATTAGCGGACCGGAAAATTTCAATTTAATCTCACTGGCTGGTTTCCTGACTGATAAAGACGCCGGAGTTCCCTATCTAATGGATTTGAATTTTATTGGAGAACAATATGAATTCTCTCCGTATGCAATTTATCGTGGTAATGAAAATCCGGGTTTCGGAGCGAGTAAAATAGATTACGAAAGCCAGGTTATTGCTGGTAATACCTTTGATTATCCTTTTTTACATGGTAAATCTATTCAGTCCGCTGGCTATTCTTTTGTTTCAGCAAGTGTTAAGTCTGTCATTTCCGGAGACATCAACTTGCATAATTTCAAAGCAGTAAATCTCATTTTAGGCAAACAAAAGCAAACATTGTCAGGAAATATTAAAAAAAAGCCAGAATTTAAAACTTTTCCATTAGATTTGCAGCTGAAGTTAAACAATTTTTGTCGTGATGGAGGTAATTTGATGGTCAGTGGATCTTATATTGCTTCTGACATGTATGCCGGAAAGCAGAAAGAAGACATTGAATTTATTGAGAATCTGTTAAAAATCAGGTTGTTGGATATGGATACGGTCATGTTCAGCGGCATTTTGTACCAGAGCAAACATCCCGATTTTTTCAAAGGAAAAAGGCAATTCGAATACTTCAATACACCGAATAACCAAATGTATGCAGCCGAAGCCCCTGATATCATCGAACCTATTCATAAAGACGCATTTGTAATATGCCAATACGAAGGAAGCAATCATGGAGCTGGTGTTGCATATAGCGGGGCGTACAAGGTATGTTCGTTTGGTTTTCCTTTTGAAACAATCAAAGATGAAGAATCACGAGATAAATTAATGTCAACGGTATTAAAGTTTTTCTTCAATAACACAAACTAATTCGTAAATCATACTGAGATGATCAAAAATTTAGCTCTCACATTTTCACTTTCAATCTTGCTTTTTTCGTGTGGTAAAAGTGGCGTTGTTTTACCTTCTGCTACCGGGACAAGGTATGAGATTTTAGTAGTGATGGACGAATCATCGTGGAAAGCTCCATCAGGAAGAGCCTTGGTTAACTTGTTGGATCAAGACATGAAAGCCTTACCGCAAGCCGAACCCGTTATGAGCATCATTCATTGCACCAGAAGTCAATTCGGAGATATATTAAAACCTACCCGAAATATCTTAATTACTGAAATATCTACCCGCTTCGATGCTCCAAAAATTACGTATGCAAGCAATACCTGGTCGAGACCGCAATCTATCGTTAAAATTGAGGCTCCCAATGATTCTGTATTTGCTGAAACCATCAAAAAGGCCGGCGATAACATTCTGGAGTATTTCCTGAAAACGGAGAGAAACCGTCAGATTGAGATTAGTAAAGCTTATGTGAACCACAAAGCAATCCCTGAGATTGAGAAAATGTTTGGTATCCAGGTGGATATCCCAAGTGAACTTTCAAAAATCGTGAAAGGAAAAGACTTCTTTTGGGCTACAAACAACCACCATCACATTCGCAAAGACATGGTGATTTATTCCTATCCTTATACGGATAAAAATACTTTTACCAAAGCTTTTTTGATTGCCAAAAGAGATTCGGTGATGAAAGCAAACATCCCGGGGGAATTTGAAGGATCCTATATGGGAACAGAACTCAAACATTACGATCCGATATTTCGGGAAATCAATGTAAATAATACTTATTGCGCCGAACTGAGTGGTTTGTGGCGGATGTTTGATGGTGGCTCCATGGGCGGTCCGTTTTACAGTCATACCCGCTTAGATGAAATAAACCAACGGGTTATTACAGTTGAAGGTTTTGTCTTTGCCCCTGCCACCAAGAAACGCAATCACATCAGACAATTAGAAGCAGCCATTTATACTTTAAAACTTCCGCAAGAAATCAACGCTATCAAAGAGGTGTCAGTTGTTGCCGAAAAAAAATAACATCAAATTAAATCGCAAATGATCGCAAATAAAATAATCATAGCCATTACACACGGAGATCTCAACGGGATAGGCTACGAAGTCATCCTGAAAACACTGGCTGAGCCCAGGGTTTACGAGGAGTTCGTTCCTGTCATATACGGATCTTCAAAAGCAGCTGCATATTACAGAAAGTTACTCGATATTCAGGGCATCAACCTGAACATCATCAATTCAGTTGAAGAAGCACATCCAAAAAAAATAAACATCATCAATTGCACGGATGATGAGATTAAGGTGGAACCCGGAAAAGTCACTGAAGAAGCGGGAAAAGCATCATTGGCTGCATTAGAAAGAGCATGTGAAGATATTCAGAAAGGATTGGTTCATGCCATCGTGACGGCACCCATCAACAAAAAAAACATCCAGTCGGAAAAATTTCACTTCCCCGGACATACAGAATACTTAGAAGAAAAATTCGGGGATGGCAACACAGCACTCATGCTACTTGTCAACGACGTGATGCGGGTTGCTGTTGTAACCGGACATATTCCTGTACAAGAAATTACGAGCAAAATTACCTCTGAAAAAATCGTCGAAAAACTACGGGCATTCAACAATTCCCTGAAACAAGACTTCACCATCATTCGTCCGAGAATAGCTATTTTGGGATTGAACCCCCACGCTGGCGACGATGGAGTTATTGGAAATGAGGAAGAAACAATCATCAAACCCGCTTTGAAAGCAGCCGAAAAAGAAGGTTTATTGTGCTTCGGCCCTTATCCGGCCGATGGCTTCTTTGGTTCAGGAAATTTCAATAAATTTGATGGAGTGCTTGCTATGTACCATGACCAGGGACTTATCCCATTCAAAACGGTCTCCATGGATCGGGGTGTCAATTTCACAGCTGGCTTGTCGGTTATACGCACCTCGCCTGCTCACGGCACTGCATACGATTTGGCCGGACAAAACATTGCATCGGAAGAATCGTTCCGTCAGGCTTTATTCATGGCGTACGACATCCTGCAAAACAGAAAACTTGATAAGGAGATTCGTTCCAATCCGCTGAAGATTGAAGAAAGAAGAGACAATAGAGGCGGGAGGATAGCGTAGAGCAAAGATCATTAAATCGAAATCACAATCGAAATGAATCACATCGATGAAGAGCAATACATGAAAGCGTTAAGCAAAGGAGATCAAAAAGCCTTTGAGGTGCTTTTTCTGTATTATCAACCGAAATTAATCCATTTTCTTTTCGGAATGATAAAAGATGTAGAAATATCACGTGATATTGCTCAGGA
>JAUSNQ010000017.1 GCA_030655595.1 Paludibacter sp. | reverse complement strand
TGTGGTAACATACACATTTCCTTCGGGAAGTGCATCTTCCACCGTGCAGACTTCAAATCCTTCCATCGCAGCTTGCAGAGCACAGATCGGATCAATTTCGGTCACCAAAACCCGTGCACCATAAGCGCGCATCGACTTGGCCGAACCTTTACCCACATCGCCATAACCGCAAATAACCACCACTTTGCCCGCAAGCATCAGGTCGGTGGCGCGTTTAATGCCATCTGCCAACGATTCACGACAGCCGTAGAGGTTATCGAACTTCGATTTTGTTACTGAATCGTTTACATTGAATGCCGGGAACAACAAATTGCCTTCTTCCATCATCTGATACAAACGATGAACGCCGGTAGTAGTTTCTTCTGAAACACCTCTGATGTCTTTGGCCATGCGTGACCAGATTCCGTGATCTTCACCCAAAACCTTTTTCAGAATCAAAAATAATTCCTTTTCATCTTCAACGTCAACTTCTTTATCTAAAACAGTTGCTTCTTTTTCTGCAGCTACTCCCACATGAATCATCATGGTCGCATCTCCGCCGTCGTCTACAATCATAGTCGGACCTTGATGTCCTTCAAAAGTAAGTGCCTGCAATGTACACCACCAATACTCCTCGAGCGTTTCACCTTTCCAGGCAAATACCGGTACGCCAGCAACAGCGATGGCAGCGGCAGCATGATCTTGGGTGGAATAAATATTACAACTACACCAGCGGACTTCAGCGCCTAATTCGACCAAGGTCTCAATCAACACCGCAGTTTGTATGGTCATGTGTAAGGATCCCATGATGCGAGCTCCTTTGAGTGGCTTATCTTTGCCGTGCTTTTCGCGCAAAGCCATCAGGCCCGGCATTTCTTTTTCTGCTAATTCTATTTCTTTTCTTCCGTATTCGGCTAATGAAATATCAGCTACCTGATAAGGTAAACTACTGAACAATTTGGATGAACTCATATATTTAGATAATATTTTAAAATTGGGTGACAAAGGTACAAAAATTCAACGGAATAACTTATCTTTGTTTCGGAAAACATCTCACAAGCATTTTTTAAGTATGCTGACTGACGCACATAGCCATAGAATCATTTCGCGCGATGTTCGAACGATTTACAACATCCGGATCAATGACTTGCCGCCTAGCTTACCACATGGTGAGAATATTCTGTTTTCAGCCGGCATCCATCCCAAGGATGCAGCAAGCATTACCGGTTTGTGGATAGAGAACTTGAAATTCCTGCTGAATTTCGATCAGGTGATTGCAATCGGCGAATGTGGCATGGATAAAAACGCACCTGTCGCCATTGAAAAACAATTGGAGGTCTTCGCATTACAAATCAAATTTTCTGAAATACATAACAAGCCATTGATTATTCATTGTGTTGGTTGCTACAACGAACTGATTAACCTGCACAGAGCACTTAACCCCAAACAACCCTGGATTATCCACGGATTCAGAGGCAAACCTGAGATGGCAGTTCAACTCGTTAAATTCGGCATGTATTTATCTTTTGGAGAAAAATTCAATCCGGAAAGTTTGGCCATTACGCCAATCGAAAGAATTTTAGCTGAAACGGACGACAGTGAAATGGACATCGAAGAAATCTACGAAAACCTGTGCAAATTAAAACTCTGTCGTGTTGAAGACCTTCATGCTGCTGAAACCATCTTCGGTTTTGAATAAGAAAATTGTCTTTGTCTTTACGCCACGAAGTGGCAATAACCAATAACAAAAAATCAATTTAACATTCAATATACTACGTAAAGGTTTTCAATTTAATATTTTTCGTACATTTGCGGAGTTAAAATAAACTCAATTTTTCTCCAACATTATTCTCTGATGAAAAAAATACTGCTCGCGCTCTTTATTATTACAAATATATTTGCCACTTCCGCACAACTAAAAATAAATTCCGACCTGCTGAAACTCAACAATGTTTTCAGCGTAATTTCTAATTTGTACGTTGATTCGATCAACGAAAAGAAATTGGTTGAAACGGCTATCATCGCTACCTTGAAAGAACTGGATCCTCATTCTTCGTACATCCCCAAAGATGAAGTGGAAAGAGTAAACGAACCTTTGGAAGGTAGTTTTGAGGGTGTTGGTATTCAATTTCAGATTTTTGAAGATACTATCTTAGTTGTGCAAACTATCTCGGGAACACCGGCAGAGAAAGTCGGCGTTATGCCCGGCGATCGCATTATTTTCATCAACGATGAACTGATGGCAGGACAAAAAATTCAAAACTCAGACGTAATGAAACGGCTCCGCGGACCGAAAGGCTCGGAGGTATCAGTCAAAATTTTGCGTCGTGGACTTTCCAACTTGCTGCTATTTAAAATCATACGCGATAAAATTCCGGTGAATAGCATCGATGCTTCGTACATGATTGACCAGGAGACCGGATACATCAGAATCAATAATTTTGGCAGCAAAACGATGGAGGAATACAAGGTGGCTTTTGCTAAACTAACCAAAGCTGGTATGAAGAACCTGATTCTGAGTCTGCAGGGTAATGGCGGGGGCTACCTGAACGCCGCAATTGAACTGGCCGATGAATTTTTAGATCGGGGTAAAATGATTGTGTACACTGAAGGACTGAACCAACGGAGAAGTACCGCTAATGCAACTGCCATGGGAGGCTTTGAGCAAGGTAAATTAATCATTTTGGTAGATGAATACTCCGCTTCGGCTAGCGAAATTGTTTCAGGCGCTGTGCAGGATTGGGACCGCGGAATCATCATGGGCAGGAGAACTTTCGGCAAAGGATTGGTACAAAGACAAATACCGCTGACGGATGGTTCTATGTTGCGCTTGACAACCTCCAGATATTATACTCCAACAGGAAGAAGCATTCAGAAACCGTATAATGATGGCGTGGAAAAATATCAGAAAGATATTCTGGAACGATTCAACCATGGTGAAATGTTGCATGCAGACTCTATCCATTTACCAGATTCTTTGAAATACCAAACTTTATCGCTGAAAAGAACTGTCTATGGCGGTGGTGGTATCATGCCCGACATCTTTATACCAATCGACACAACTAAATATACCGAGTACCACCGTAAAATTGTGGCTCAGGGAATTGTGAACAAAGTGATTGTTCAATTCAATGAAAAGAATCGGGACTTGTTGAAGAAAAAATACAAGAATTTTGAAATATACTACCAGGATTTTAGTGTTGATTCAAAATTACTTGACCAATTGAAAGAAAATGCTGAGAAAGAAAGCATTCCTTATGACGAAGAGCAGTTCCAAAAATCCAGGGATTTAATTGCATTACAATTGAAAGCCCTCATCGCCCGTGACATCTGGTCGATGAATGAATATTACAGAATCATGGACGCAGAAAACGAATCGTTGCAGAAAGCGATTCAGTTACTGAATACACCGGGGGCTTACGAAAAAATATTAAATTAAACACAGGAAAGTTGCCAGAGTGGTCGATTGGGTCGGTCTCGAAAACCGATGAGCGGGTAACTGCTCCGTGAGTTCGAATCTCACACTTTCCGCAAAAAAATGCTTTGCAATAGCGAAAGGTACATTTCGGTATGGTTCTATAAAATCATGATTCAGTTCGTTTCACAACACTACATAGAAATTATCGGCTCCATCCTGAGCCTGATTTATCTGTATCTTTCGATCAAACAAAAAATCAGCTTGTGGATTTTCGGGTTTTTATGCTCGGCACTTTATGTCGTTGTGTTTTATCAAAGCAAGTTTTATGCTGATATGTCCTTGCAGTTTTATTATTTGGGCGTAAGTGTTTATGGTTGGTTTAGCTGGAAGTTGGGAAAACTCCACTCCGGCAAAGAATTGCCTGTAAAAAGGACGAATCTCAAACAAGGATTGATATTATTATTAATCACCTTGGTGATATTCGTTTCATACTATTTCATTCTAAAACAATACACCGACTCTCCCCTGCCCTTTGCAGACTCTTTCACAACAGCCATCAGCATCACGGCGACCTGGATGCTGGCAAAAAAGATGATTGAGCACTGGATTCTTTGGGTTGTCGTTGATGTTGTTTCATCCGGATTGTACTTCTACAAGGGGCTGTATCCGACTGCAGGTTTGTTCATTCTTTATACGATCATGGCCGTTGTGGGATTTGTGCAGTGGAGAAAAAACCTTAATACTGATTTACAATCTAAGCATTTGTAACCATATAGTAATCAAAAATTATTATTTTGAAATTTGAACAAATTAAAAAAAATCATATCTTTGATTTGAAATTTTCCTTAACACTTTGAACAGGATTTAAAGCAATGTGTTTATAGCAATAGTTCGTTAATCTTTATGTTAATTCTCTGATTATGAGAAAAATAACATCGTTTTTATTTGTATAAGTCATTGGAAATCAGTATCTTTATAGATAATCCAACCCCTAT
>JAUSNQ010000015.1 GCA_030655595.1 Paludibacter sp. | reverse complement strand
TGAGTATCTGTGCCATTCAATACTTTACCGGCATCTTGCCGTTAGATCCGGAAGCTTATTACATAGCGACTGTGCCAATTATTTTTAACTGGCCATTTATTCTTTTATTAAATGTAGGAACGTTGCTGGCATCAATTCTCATGATGATTGGACCATCTTACCTAATCACCAAGATATTACCTGCAAAAATTATCCGATACGAATAATTATTCCTCTTTGACCCGATCAGTCAGCGCATCCCGAATCATTTTGCGTAGTTCCAGTTTTTTCACATCAACTTCATTGCGATAGGCTGGTCGGTACATATTGGCATATTTGCACTTAGCCAGGTTGACCTTCATATCATCCAGATTTCCCTTAACATCAACTCCAAGTTGGAATGGTAGCGGACTTTCGGTTACCGAAATGTGATAGTCAAAATTCATGTCAAGGTTGTGCTTTCCTTCTACAACAGCTTTGTATTTATCCATCACGATAAGAAATGGATAGATATCAATTTCATTTCTAAAAATTGTAAATTCAGCTGATAAGCTATCCACTTTATTTTCAGTCTTTTTATTGAAACGTAGCTTTTTAGCTATCTCCGTAAAGGTCTCGCCATCCATGAGCACCAAATTCTGTCCACGAACTGAAGAAACCCCTCTCAATGTAGATTTTTTGAGATTATATGCAGAATCTAAATAAGTTTCAATTGCAATGTGAAATTCACCTTTGCCACCAAATGACCGCAACATCGGCATAATTGAGTCAACATCAGGAATTAAATCAAGTAATTCTGCTATTTCAATTTCAAGCAGATGCAAGTCGAGTCCCATGAAAAGATGATTTTTTCGAGGCGAGCTATACATCCCTGTCAGTTGCATTTTTGCTGCAGAAGTAGTAAAAAGCATACTTTCAAACACCAACAGGCCGTCTTTGATGGTTATATTTCCCTGCACGTTCCGGGCTGTATCATTTGCATACAAAGCTTCATTGATGCTTGTGTACAAGGAAATATCTATTCCTTTAGGAACCATAAACGGTCCGCTTGAGCCATTTGGACTTTTTGACTCTTTGACTTCCAGATTGACTTCTGCTTCATCATAACCCAACCCATTGGTCAGGTTCATCAAATGATTGACATCTGTCAGGTTCGATCTGAAATTAAAATCACCTTTGAGCAATCCTTCGTCTTTGAGGTATTCAGTTACATTGGTGAGTCTTCCCGTCAGCTGAAAATCGGATTTGCCGATAATCAAACGGCTGTCTCTGATGAGGTACTCATCCGAGCTAAAGTCAAAATCGATAGCAGGAATCAGAATTTCGGAACTCACATCAGGCAATTTTATCCTTCCCTGCTGCAGTTTCACAAAACCTTTTGGAATCCATCTCATCATCACATTTTCCTGACTTGCATCATAAGCCATATTGCCATCAATACTGATTTTTTTAGTATCAATTTGTTGATCACCCATTCGGGCTGAAAGTTGGTCGCTGCGATATTCCAGTTGAATAGCCGGACGTTTTACATCCACAGGATCAGGATGATAAAAAACACTTCCTACAGGATTTAGAATATCTATCGCTATGGTATCCATGTTTGCGGTGAACTGCTTAATATTAAAAGTACAGTCGAACACAGGTACAGATGTTGAATCCTGCATGTCCATCAGCATTGAAAAATTACCCTTTGGTTGAGACAGCAGAGCAGTCATATCATCCATGTTTCCTGCAAGCGATTGCACTTCGAAGACACCATCAACTGCCAATGGCGGATCCGGATTCATCGGGTTGGAAGTGGCAATCAGCAACTTCACACCTTGGAGCGTAGCTTGTGTGTTTGCACCCATCAACATATTCAATTGATTCGAAGCGATATCCAATTCGATAAAAGCAACATCATTGTTTTTATTATTAGGCATGGTAAAAGCCAAGTCTGCAGCTTGAGAACGGAGTGTAATCGTATCGTAATCAGCCACTAAATCTTTCACCTTGAACTTGCCGCTAATCGTCATTTTATCAAACTCATTCTTTTGAAATTGAGAATATAAGAATTTAATTTTCGCATCTCCTTTTGCCATTCCTTGCAGTTTAAACGGCATATCGTCGGGCAACATGGGTTTGGCATCTACTAAGTTAATGTTGGCATTAGCATTTATATCAAAACGCATATCCTCCATCAGTTGGTCGATGTAAGCAGAACCTGCAATCCGCGACTTACCTGTTTTTCCATCAAAATCATACACTTTCACAAACCACAAATCGCTGTCGTTCATATCCATCTCTATATCGGTCTTCCCCGAAATATCGAATAGCTTATAATCCAAACCTTCATAAGCAAAATCACTTTTACTGAAATTGGCATTTAGAGCAAATACAGGTAACAAAGAATCGCTGACAACACCTTTCAATGTTCCGTTGATGTATGTACTACCGTCTATTGAAATTCCTTCCAGATATTCCTCATAAGGCAGATACAGCAAATCGAACACAGGCTTAATTGGTAATTTCTCAGACTTAAATGCAATATCTACGAGCATGTCATCAGTTTGTTTTCTGTTTTGAATCAGGGCATCAACTGCAAAATTTAGTTTGTTCAAAGCTAACGAACCGGCAGGAAATTGAAGTTTTTTCGTTTTTGCATCAAAAGAAAAAGGAGTATCAAGTTTCAAATCAACATCTTTCAAATAGTGCATTTCCTTCCAATACAAAGAAAAAGCTTCCGAATCGCCTTTCATTTTTCCGACAATCTCGTCATCCTGCCATTTCATATTGATGCCGGCATTCAGATTATGTAGCGACATCACCATATCCATAGGCACATCGTGATAAATAATCCGGGCATTTTTCAAGCGGATTTCATCAAGCAGTAATTTGCGGAAAGGTAGTTCAAAAGCAGTTGTATCGGCATCATCAACAGGTTTCATGATATCGTAGTTCGCACGTCCCGTACTATCAATATATGCAAGAATAAAAGGATTTTCTAAGAAAAGTTCCTGTACAATCAATTCATTGTTGTTCCACAAAGTTTTGAGATCAATGGTAGCAATTATGTTATCACAATTCAGCAGCGTATCTGAAGGAGCACCCTCAAGATGATTGGTAAGCAACACGCCATCAATTTGCACACCGAAATTCGGGAAAGTGCTGAAAAAGGTCAGTTCAACGTTTCCAAGTTCTGACTCACAAATCAACATCTTATTCAGTTCATTGCGTACAATCGGAGTAAGTTTCTCAGGGGTAAAAATGAACCATGTTAAAATGCTCACTGCAATCAAACAAACTGCTAAAAGCGAAGACAAGAATATGATTGCAATTTTTAAAAACTTTCTCATGGATCTGGTTTATTGAATAATAGAAAAGTCTATTACTATATGGATTAATTTACCTTTATAAAGCTAAAGGTATTCTTAAAGTCATCTCTATATTTCAATGTAGTTGCTGTCAACTCAGTAACCGTATAAACTTTTGGCACCCCACCACCCATTGTCACAACGTGAATATGTGTAAGTTCTGATCTTACTAAAGTCCATGTATATGCCTGTCCCTCCTCCTCAGTGATATCCTCAGAAGTATCCCAGCTTACACCGGTACCACCATCATCATAACGATAATATAGTGTTTCTGAACGCCACTTGCCTATCAGCAAAGTTTCATCGAAAATATCCTCCTCGGGTAGACAGGAAACCATCGCCATGGCTGCAACAACAAACGCTAACAGATAATTAAATGTACGTTTCATAATGATGATAATTTTTTTCTATATAATTTGATTTTTGATGTAAACTACATGCAAATCCAGTATCGTTTTCCTGAGCTCAGGAAAACGATACATAGTTATTTACAATATCGCCTCTTTTTCAATTTCCTTAAAATAATTATACGTTCCAACTTTCAACTCTACACAAGCTGCTTCATCGCAAGCAATGATGGCTTTCGGATGCAATTGCAACGCACTGATGGTCCACATGTGATTCACCGGTTCTTCAACCGCATGTCGCAATGCGCGGGCTTTACCATGACCGTTTACAATGATCAGGACTTCTTTGGCGTCACATACCGTACCTACACCTACTGTAAGCGCATTCTTTGGTACATTATTAACATTGTTATCGAAAAAACGGGAATTGGCAATGATGGTATCCTGGGTCAATGTTTTGATTCTGGTTCTGGAAGTTAACGAAGA
>JAUSNQ010000198.1 GCA_030655595.1 Paludibacter sp. | reverse complement strand
TCTTCTTTTAAATTCATTCCATTTTTTTTCAACCGACACAATAATAAAATGGTTGATTCCATTAGGCTTATTTCCTTTAATAAGCAATTCATTATTCATGTTATACATTGCGTATTTTCAGTCTCAAAAGGAAATTAAACTACTATCATCACTAACAGTATACAATAAATTATTGTCTATAGTCGGAGTAATAGCCTTTGCATACTTTTTGGGTATAAAAGGATATTATATTGCATATAATTTAAGTTTTATAATGATGTTAGTAGTCGTATTTGTTTTTATTAAGAAAACTGTAAAATTTTCTAAGATAATTGATATTAGACGGAAATTAAAAGAACATTGGGAATATGCCAGAGCAAATCTTATGGCAGGTGTTATTGCAGAATCGTCCGCATTAGTTGATATAATCTTATTATCATTTTTAATTGATGATATGCAAGAAATCGGATTTTATAGTTTTGCACTGACACTTACTATAGCATTAAGAATTTTTCCTGCTACTGTCCAACAGATTACAATTCCATATTTTTCTTCATTTACTCAAAAGAAAGAAGAGTTCTTGAAAATTTTCAATAAATATAACATGCTGCTTTATATCGTCGTTTTTGGATCTTTAATTTTGTTTCTGATATTTATGCCTCTAGTAATTGAATTTTTCTATGGTAAAAAATTCGATAACTCATATAGATATTTGATTTTTTTATCGATTGGATGGAGTATTCGTAACCTGAATCAATTACAAAGCGGAGCAATTTTTGGATTGGGAAAAATCAAATACAATGCCTTCACCGTATTCTATGTGTTAATTGGCAATTTGATTGTTTATCCAATTGCAATCTATAATTTTGGCATTATGGGTGCTGCCTATGCCTCGATTTCTTCCGGAATAATTTTTTGGATAGCTTCAAGTTATTATTTCAAAAAAGCTGTTAAAGAATCAGCTTGGAATGTCTAGCGATGACACTTCAATATTGACACTGAAAGTTTTATCAGGTGTCACTGGTGACTCTTGAATCAAGGATTTTAAATTCTTTTTAGTATAAATAGCACAGAGCGTATTAGAAACATGATACAGATTACCATGTGCTTCAATTGGCAAGCCATCCAGAATGGCTGCAATTACCGAATAACGTGGTATTTCGGGGTTATATCCATAGTCATGCCACACAATCATTGAATTATCATCCTTTAATAATTTATAAACCTGCTGCGTATCTGATTTTACACCCTCATAGGAATGATCACCATCAATAAAAATTAAATCAAACTTTTGTTGCAGTGAAGCAAAATCAAACTGTCTTGAATCTGCATGAATTATTTTGATGTTTTTTTGATCGTTTATCAATAATCCTTGTAATTTGGCATATTTTTCATCAATACCTCTGGCAATAATATCTTCTGGAGAGAGACTTATCGAAACGCATTGTTTTGCATTGGCAGCTACGTTGACAATGCTTTCTCCCCGCCATGTTCCTATTTCGAGATAGTCACATTCATCAAATGATTTTGCTAATGATCTTAATAGAGCTAAATCTGTAATTAGCGATGATCCATCTAAAAAGGTATAACTTTCGACAATTGCTTTTTTATTAACAAAAAATTGGGTAATATCTGTAGTAGGAAACTGAGTTCTTAGGTATCTTTTCAACAGACCTTTTTTATACTCGGTTTCATCTTTCAGCACAAGAAAAATTGATTCAGGATATTGAATAATTTTTCTGAGTATTTTATATACTGCTTTAATGCGTTCTTTATTTGTCATTACTGATGGATTTTTTTTAAAACAAGCAGTATCGATAATTGATACCGATACTGCTATACTAAACGAACATAATTTGTTTCTATTATATTTCCTACACCAACCTCCTTATCAAATCCTCCTTTTCTCCATACAACAAATCAATCATCGGGATTTCAATCATGGTATAAGCTCCCGGATTCGTTTTCATTGTTGCACGGGCACAAGCTACCAGTATTTGAGCAGTCAAAGCTGGATTGTTGATTTTCATATTGAATTCGAACAATTGGTTGTACGTAGTTCCTGACACACCTTTGCGTACCATATTCACGCCATGTCCCATATCAATCAGGTTATCTACATCATCAACCTGCATCACATGTGTTTCATCTTTTACAAAATACGCATCGTTTTTGATGTTTTGCGCTACTGCTTCGAATTTGTAACCATCTTCCACTTCGATGTAAACCATGCGACGATGTATGCTGGTTCCCAGAGGAATGGTCATTGATAAAGCTTTTTTAACTCCTGGGATAGCTTTTACGGCAACGGTATGCCCCATACTC
This sequence comes from Paludibacter sp., assembly GCA_030655595.1. Next base: position 8,300 of record JAUSNQ010000198.1, on the reverse strand, counting down.
ATACCCGGACCGAAATTGGTGTAGGTAATGCCCTTTGGAGCGATGGCTTCGAGCAAAGCACGAACAACAGAATCGCTTCCCGGATCCCAACCTGCGGAGATGATGGCAACAGCCTTATTGGCTTTTGCAACTGGTGCCAGTTCCTGACGAAGTTCCCAAATCGTAGTATGAATATCGTAACTGTCAACCGTATGGATACCCAAGGCCAGTATTTCTTTTGCCTGTGCGGGTACGCTGCGGGTTGGAGAACATAAAATAGCAACATCAACTTTATCAAGTTTTTTGATGTCGTCAACAATACTTATACCTGTGAGTTCAAGTGGAGAATGACCGATGGAGGAGGCACGACGAACAACACCTGCTACTTCAAAATCGGGTGCTGATTGTAAAGCTTCTAATACCGATTTTCCAATATTGCCATATCCAACGATGGCTGCACGAATTTTTTTCATGAATAGTTTTTTGTTTTATTGTTTTATTGTTTTTTATTGCGACAAAGGTAATAAAATATGTTTTTGGGAGAATAATATAAACCACAAAAGGCACAAAAGATTTTTAAAAGGATCACAAAAGTTTCAAATTAATTATATTGCACACAAAATGATATAATACTGCAACTTAATCTTGCCAGAAAATTAAATATATTAACTATGATAACACTTAATATTAAGATTTATCACTACGCTGAATTTGATAAAGTTTATCGGACAAAGATTATTGTTTTTGACTTCTTTTGTGACCCTTTTAAAAATCTTTTGTGCCTTTTGTGGTAAAAAATCATAACAATTGCCTAATCAAATCAGGCCGGTTAATCTTCTGCAGGGTTTTATATATATCTTTTTTATATTCAGGTTTATACCAAAAAAAGAACTTCCTTTGATCGAGTTTTTCTTCTTTGGTTTTTGGAGTATATATTTTTTCAAGGGTATAGGGATGGTAGCCGGAATAATAAATCTCTGTTGCAAGTGTCATGGGCGTAGGTGTAAAATCCTGCACCTGTTCCAGTTTGAAATTCATTTTTTTTGTCTTGATGGCAAGGTCTGCCATGTCTTCGGATCCACATGCCGGGTGACTCGAAATAAAATAGGGTATCAGTTGTTGGTTCAACCCTTTTTCCTGATTAATTTTGTCGAATTGCTCCTTAAACTGCTGAAAATACTGAAAGCCGGGTTTGCGCATCAGATTTAAAACTCGTTCAGATGTGTGTTCAGGAGCAATTTTTAATCGACCTGAAACATGTTTTGTGATTAGTTCACGGGTGTATTCAGCATGACTTGCATTTGTTTTTTGATCCTTGGTGTCGGTGAGCAGGATGTCGTACCGAATACCGCTACCCACGAATGATTTCTTGATACCGGGCAATTGATCAACTGCACGGTAGACATCCAGCAATGGTGTATGATCGGTATTGAGGTTAAAGCAGACTTTTGGATGAATGCAAGAGGGCTTCTTACATTGCTTACAAATTTCCATGTCAATACCATGCATTTCGTACATATTGGCTGACGGTCCGCCCAAATCGCTTAAATAGCCTTTAAAATCAGACATTTGTGTAATCTGCTTGACTTCATTTAAAATTGATTCTTTGGATCTGGAGACAATAAATTTACCTTGATGTGCAGAAATTGTACAGAATGCACACCCACCGAAACACCCCCTGTGTAAGTTCACAGAGAATTTTATCATTTCGAAAGCTGGAATGGTTTTTTCTTTGTACTTGGGGTGCGGAACCCGTGTATAAGGCAGATCAAAAGAAGCATCTAATTCTCCTTGTGTAAGCGGTTGGAAAGGCGGATTCACCACAATATAACGATTTGCAGTTTTTTGTATCAACCTGTCGGCATCATACCGATTCGACTCGACTTCGATATGTTTGAAATTGGAGCTATATGCTTTTTTATCTTTCAGACATGTTTCATGATCAACCAGGCTGGTGGTTTTCCAATGAGGATGATCATCTACCTCCTTTGATAGGTAAGCAGTCTGCGGAATATCACGCAGCTCTTTGAAAGATTTGCCCGCATTAAGTTCATTCAAAATAGCAAGCAAGGGCTTCTCTCCCATCCCATATACCAACATATCTGCTTTAGCATCAGTAAGAATGCCTGGCATAAGTTGATCCGACCAGTAATCGTAATGCGTAAATCGGCGCAAAGAAGCTTCTATGCCGCCAATCAGGATGGGTACTTCCGGAAATAGTTTTTTAAGAATATTGCAATAGGTAATAGTCGCATAATCAGGACGAAAATGCGGTTTTCCATTGGGTGAATAGGCATCATCGGAACGCAAACGTTTATTGGCTGTATAATGATTCACCATTGAATCCATATTGCCTGCTGTAACCCCGAAGAACAAACGTGGTTTACCTAATTTTTTAAAGTCGCGCAGGTCGTCTTGCCAGTTGGGTTGAGGCACGATAGCAACCTTTAGCCCTTGAGCTTCAATCAGCCGACCAATCACCGCTGCACCAAAAGCAGGATGATCAATGTATGCATCTCCTGAGAACAGGATTACATCTAACTCATTCCAACCTCGCAAGTCAAGCTCCTTTTTGGTGGTGGGAAGAAAATCGGTTAATTGGTATTGTTTTGTCATGTTTTTTACCATAAAAGGCACAAAAGAGTTAAGAGCTAAGAGCTAAGAACTAAGAGCTAAAAGCTGAAAGTGATTAATTTTATTCACTCGGGTGTTCTAACGTGAGTAATGTGGTTCAGTATTTTATATTTTTCTTTTGTGATTCCTTAGTCTTTCTTTTGTGCCTTTTGTGGTTTGTTTTTTAAAAAGTCAACTAAAACTGTCTCAGCTGTTTTCTGTGCTATTTCCAAATCATCATTGACAATCGTTACATCAAAATGAGGAGCAAAAGACAACTCGTATTCAGCTTTGGCAATACGTAAAGCAATCATTTCGTCGGGATCTGTACCTCGGCCGGTGAGCCTTTTGCGTAGCACCTCAATGCTCGGAGGGGCGATAAAAATGAGGAGAGCACGGTCGCCATATTGCTTCTTAATATTCAGTCCTCCAACTACATCCACATCAAATACAATGTTTTTTCCTTTATTTCCAATACGTTCAATCTCGCTGCGAAGTGTCCCGTAATAACAGTCTTTGTACACTTCTTCGAACTCCACAAATTCATTGTTCGCAATTTTCTTACGGAACTCATCGGGCGATAAAAAATAATACTCTACTCCATCTTGTTCATTTCCTCTGGGAGCACGGCTGGTCGCCGAAATTGAGAATTCGATATCAAACCCTGCTTTCAACAGATGATTGACGATGGTGCTTTTCCCTGCACCTGAAGGAGCTGAAAAGATGATGAGTTTTGCCATTAACATAAATAAACACTTATGATTCAGTAATAATATTCAACCACAAAAGGCACAAAAGAAAGACTAAGGAATCACAAAAGAAAAACATAAAACATTAAACCACATTAATCACGTTAGAACACCCAAGTGAATAAAATTAATCACTTTCAGTTTTTAGCTCTTCGCTTTTAGTTCTTAGTTCTTAGTTCTTAGCTCTTTTGTGCCTTTTGTGGTTATAAATAAAAAAAACAGTAGTCCTGTAAGCCGGGTTCTGTTCCCTGCAAGCAGGGTGTTTGTCATTTATCTCGAACAGCTGTCGCCAACTGTCTCTAGCAATCTACCCCCCGGCATCGGACGGGCCGTCCTACATACGCCGGTATACATGATCTTGCAACCCATAAGGTGTACGGCTACTGATGTTGCCATCAATACCGGTGAGCTCTTACCTCACCTTTTCACCCTTACTCCCGAAAGAGCGGTTATTTTCTGTTACACTCCTCTGCCCTCGCGAACAGCTTCCCGTTAGGAAGTATGGTGCCCTTTGTTGCCCGGACTTTCCTCTTTATCCATAAGACAAAGCGACAAACCGGACTACTGTATTTTTTTGCAAAGATAGTGTTTTTCGACGAATAGTGATTAGAAATTTTACGGTTACTTCGCTACCTATCATCACCAATATTGATTTTATGAAGGAAAAAGTAATGGACTTTTAAGATTAATTTCTAAATTTGCAGGTAATAATCTTAAAAAACTTACAGCAAATAATGAATTTACTACTTAAAAAAATATCAATTTTATGCACTTCTCTTCTTACGCAACAAGCCATAGCTGACCATACGAACTTCATTATCATCTTTATGGACGATATGGGTTATGGCGACATCGAAGAAAACGGAGCAAAAGGGTATGAAACGCCCAATTTAACGCGACTGGCAAATGAAGGCATGCGTTTTACCGATTTCTACTCGGCCCAGGCTGTGAGTAGTGCTTCAAGAGCTGGATTATTAACTGGTTGTTATCCCAACCGTATTGGTTTTAAGGGCGCACTGCGACCAGCAAGTAAGATTGGGATTAATCCTCAGGAAGAAACAATAGCTGAGGTTCTGAAAAAGAAAAATTATGTTACAGCAGCAGTAGGAAAATGGCATCTGGGAGATGCTTTACCTTTTTTACCTTTACAAAACGGATTTGATGAATACCTGGGAATACCCTACTCCAACGATATGTGGCCACGACACCCCAGTAGAAAATTTCCAGATCTTCCTTTGATTGAAGGAAATAAGTCTATTAAGGGTGTTTCTCAAGCAGAGGAACAGGAGCAGTTTACTACAATTTTCACCGAGAAGTCAGTTGATTTTATAAACAAAAACAAAAAGAAACCTTTCTTCTTATACCTGGCACACCCAATGCCACATGTTCCATTATATGTATCTGCCAAGTTCAAAGGCAAAAGCAAGCAGGGAACTTATGGCGATGTAATGATGGAAATCGACTGGAGTGTTGGCGAAATAATGAAAGCGCTTGAAAAGAACGGATTAGAACAAAATACCCTGGTTATATTTACTTCAGATAACGGACCCTGGTTGAATTACGGTAATCATGGTGGAACAACAGGTGGTTTGCGCGAAGGAAAAGGCACCAGTTTCGAAGGTGGTCAACGAGTACCCTGTATAATGCGATGGCCGAAAACTATTCCGGCAGGTACTATCTGCAACAAACTTTCATCCACCATCGACATTCTTCCTACTTTGGCTTATATAAGTGGAGCTGAATTGTCGGGAAATAAAATTGACGGAGTAAATATATATCCATTATTAGCAGGAGATAAAGAGGCAAATCCCCGTAATACATTCTTGTATTACTATCGTGAAAACAGTCTGGAAGCAGTACGTAACAGTAATTTCAAGCTTGTTTTACCACATCCCGGTCGTAGTTACGAAGGCTTCCTTCCGGGCAATGACGGAAAGCCGGGGAAAGTGAATGATCAGCGTCAGTTTGAACAAGGGTTATATGATTTACGTCGTGATCCGGGAGAACGTTACGACGTACAGGAATTATATCCTGAGGTAATGGCTGAATTAATGCAATTAGCTGAAGAAGCACGTAAAGATCTGGGCGATGAACTGACAGGTAATCCCGGATCAAACAGGCGATCAATAGGAAAAATTGAAAATTAAATATATGAGAAAATTTAAAGGGTGGAAAAATTCAGATTTCCACCCTTTCCATTTAAAAAAAATCTATCATTTATTAATCATTTATGCAATTATTTCACGATTTTCTCGAGTTTCTCTATATTGGCAGCAATATCTTCATCTGATAATGAATAATTAACCAAGTCACCTGCAAGATATTGATCATACGCTGCCATATCCACTAAACCATGACCGGAGAAATTAAAGAGAATGACTTTCTTTTTTCCTTCTTCTTTGGCTTGCAAAGCTTCGTTGATGGCAGCTGCAATTGCATGAGCTGTTTCAGGTGCCGGTATGATTCCTTCGGTCTGGGCAAACAAAACGCCTGCTTTAAATGAATCCAATTGCTTGATATCACAGGCTTCTATGAAATTATCTTTCAATAACTGACTTACCAGCGTTCCTGCACCATGATAACGCAAACCACCTGCATGAATGTGAGCCGGAGAAAAATTATGTCCGAGCGTAAACATAGGAATTAATGGTGTATAACCTGCCTCATCGCCAAAATCATACTGGAATACTCCACGGGTGAGTTTTGGACAAGAGGATGGTTCTGCAGAAAGGAAGCGTGTTTTCAACCCATCTTTGAAGTTATGTCGTAAAAACGGGAAAGAAATTCCGGAGAAATTTGAACCACCACCAAAACAACCAATAACAACATCAGGATATTCTCCCGCCATAGCCATTTGCTTTTCAGCTTCCAGTCCGATGATAGTTTGGTGTAAAGATACGTGATTCAGCACACTGCCCAAGGTGTATTTGCAATTGGGTGTGTTCATTGCGAGTTCGATCGCTTCGGATATCGCTGTCCCCAAACTTCCCTGATAATTGGGATGCTCAGTAATAATTTTGCGACCTGCTTTGGTCGACATGGACGGGGATGGAATCACTTGCGCTCCCCAAGTCTGCATGAGCGAACGACGATAGGGTTTCTGTTCATAACTGATTTTCACCATATAGACTGCTAATTCCAGTCCAAACATCTTCGATGCTAATGCCATGGCAGTCCCCCACTGTCCGGCTCCGGTTTCGGTGGTAACATTCGTTACACCCTCTTTTTTACAGTAATATGCCTGAGCAAGCGCAGAATTTAATTTGTGTGAACCAACCGGACTAACACTTTCATTTTTGAAATAAATATGAGCCGGCGTATCTAAAGCTTTCTCAAGTCCGAAAGCACGAACAAGCGGACTTGGACGGTATATTTTATACTTTTCCAGCACTTCTTCGGGAATATCTATCCAAGCATCTTTCACATTGGTTTCCTGATCAACCAATCCTTTTGCAAATAAAGGATATAGATCTTCTGGTTTCAATGGTTCTTTGGTTCCAGGGTGTAGAATTGGCATCGGCTTATTCGGCATTTCCGCCAGGATGTTATACCATTGTGTCGGCATCTCTTTTTCTGAGAGCAAAAACTTTTTCTGTTTGTTCATGATAAATGAATTTTTATAATGTTTTTGGTAATTACGGGCAAAGTTAACAAATACAAATGAAAGATTAAAATGATTTTGCCATTTTTTCTGTTATTTTGATATTATTTTTCACGAATTTATAATAATTCTTCATAATTTGCTGGTAAATTGTCAGGTACAGAAAAAAAATTGTAATTTTGTGAACAATAAATAAAGAGTGAGATATGGTACAATCAATGACCGGTTTTGGAAAGGCTACGGGCGAGTACAATTGTAAAAAAATAGTAGTGGAAGTTAAATCTCTAAATAGCAAGCAATTAGATATTTCTACTCGCATGGCCGGATTATACCGGGATAAAGATATCGAAATCAGGAATGAAGTCTCTCAGGGCTTGGAGCGTGGCAAGATTGATTTGGCACTTTACATAGAAAATTCTGCTAAAGAAACGGTCACTCAAATTAATCAGTCTGTAGTTGAGGCATATTACAATCAAATTCGGTCAATTTCTAATCAAACTGGCATTGAGATGCCTGTCAACTGGTTTGAGATTATCTTGCGATTACCTGATGTGATGAAAACTGAAACCGCTGAATTAGATGAAAATGAATGGATTGAAGTGAAGAAGATTTTGGCTGATGCAATTATTCAATTAAAAAGTTTCAGAATTCAAGAAGGTAAATCTTTGGAGCAAGTGTTTCGCAATAAAATTGGTCATATTGCTCAATTATTGGATGATATAACACCTTTTGAAGGAGAAAGAATCGAAAAAATCAAAGCAAAACTGGAGGAAAATTTACAAAACATTGCAGATAAGTTCGATTATGACAAAAATCGCTTAGAACAAGAATTGATTTTCTACATTGAAAAGTTAGATGTGAATGAGGAAAAAATTCGTTTGAAAACCCACCTGGATTATTTCATCGAAACCATGGATAAAGAACATGCTCCGGGTAAAAAGTTAGGTTTTATCACACAAGAAATTGGCAGAGAAATTAACACACTTGGTTCAAAATCAAATCACAGCGAAATGCAAAAAATCGTCGTATTGATGAAAGATGATTTAGAACAAATCAAAGAACAAGTATTGAATGTATTGTAAATCAATCAATAATCAATGAAAAAATTACTTGAATTTTTCAAACAGACAATCCAATTCATCACTAACGATGTATGGCGAATTACAGAAATGGAAATTTCTAAAGGAAAACGTCTGCCCTATCGATTGATTAAAGTGATTGTAATTTCTTTTCGTGGCATATCGCGTGACAAGTTAGTAATCAGGGCGTCAGCACTCACCTACTCCATCATGTTTGCTCTTGTTCCACTTTTTGCATTGTTTATTGCCATAGGTAAAGGCTTCATTGTTGAATATGTG
>JAUSNQ010000195.1 GCA_030655595.1 Paludibacter sp. | reverse complement strand
ACAAAACAATAAGAACGCAAGGAATACCTGTTTTTTCATGAAATAGCATTTGTTTTTGAGGTTTTTAAATACACTTGATTTTGTTGAGGCTAAATTAGTGCTATTGAAAAAAACTTATGTGGAAAAATCAACTAATCATGTGCAGAAAATAAAAAACGAAAAAAATAACTCAAAATGTATTTTGTATAATGAATATACGTATGATGTTCTAAGTAGTCCCGTTAGGGACGAAATATATGTAGAATACGACATTAGATATCATACCTGAGTCCCATTGGGGACGACATATATTTTTTCAACGAATATATCGTCCCTACGGGACTTTAAAAACATATATCATCATGTCTCTACAGACATTTCGTCCCTAACGGGACTACTTAGGACATGATACGGATAAGTATTTCTTTCACCAATAATTTAATTTACTGGTTTCCACTTATCATAACCTTTCAAGACGTGGTTAGGAGTGAGTGTCTTAACTTCCATTTCTGACAATGAATTTGACCATGCAACTCGCTTTGCACTACTTGCCCCTAAACCGGTGTTATTGAATTCAAAATATCGGGCAGTTTTCTCGTTTTCCGGATTTCTCCAGTTATCCCATCCGGGGGGAACAATTCCTTCCGGCAGATGACAATTCATAAAAACCGTCATGGCATAGGGTCGCCACGGTCGCCCGAGATACACGGCATCAATGCCTTCAGCAAGTTTAATAGTACAGCTGTTGAAGATAAAACCATAAGGAATTTGTTCAGGTGTGCTTGCTGCTGTGATGTATGAGTTTTTTTTACAAACGATTTCGCATTGTTCGAACCAAGCTGTGGCGGGACCAAAAATAAAATCGGTAGTACCTTCAATATAACAATTTTCGAAATACTGGCGGGAGTTTTCGCGACCGGCATAAACCGTATCCTGATTGCCCAAAAACCTACAATTCCTAAATACCACCCGGTCACCCTCCACATGTAAAGCGACAGCCTGAGCCATTGGCGCAGCTGAATTCTCAACCGTCAGATTTTCTATTAGGATATCATTGCCACTGATTTTCAGCGTGTAAGTTTTGAAAGTACGCATGTTATCTATCAGGGCATGATCATCGTAATTGAGGATGGTTTTATATTGATCTTCACCGATGATGTGCAGCTTGCAAATATGGGTAGGTATTTCCAACTTTTCTTTGTAAAACCCGTTTTTGATGTAGATGGTTACTGTCCCTGTCGGGTTGTAGGCTCTTACTGAATCTATAGCTTGCTGAATGTTGCGATAATGTCCCGTACCATTGCGATCCACGACAATGGCATCTGTCGGTATCCCGGCATTTACCGTAAAACTCCTGACAAAGAGAGTTAAAATTATTAGAACGAGTTTCATTTTTTTTTTTGTCAACAGTCTGCCGTCTGTTGACAATTATCTTACAATCTTCCTACTTACCTTACTTCCATCATCCAACGAAATATGAACAATATATAAAGCACTATTTAACAAACTCAGGTTCAGTGTGACCTGACGTTCAGACGGCATTTCAACGACAAGTGTTCTGCCAGCAATATCATATATTTTTACTTCCCTGATATTTTGTTCAGCAGTCAGCAAAATTTCACTTGTACCTGCGTGATAAGTAACTTGAACTTTTGCTTCAGCCAAAGGTTTTCTGACACTTGAAATGATGGTTTCAGTATCATGGGCAGCTACAATATGCTCAACAAGGCTATTGATGTAGACTTCGAGATATGTATATCCTTGTTCATTCAAATCGGTGGAGATTTTACCGGGGTAATTGGCAGCCAGCCAACCATCAGGAATACCGTCATTATCTGAATCTATGGGAGCTGTAGTTGATTGATAAACAGGCCATCCGCCAACATCATTTGGATTATCAATAATACCGGGACGTTTTGTTACTGAACCACTGAATGTAGCCGTGCCGTTTAGCACTTCGTTTGAAATACGTGTGTCAATGGCATCACGAACCAAAGAAGCGCCACCATAATTCAGCACCTTTTCAAAAGCAACTTCAGCTGTGTGCTCTGCGATAGGCAGATAGGCAAAGGGTTCGTTGACCCGAGCTGCAGTTTGTGTAACACCGGAGGCATAAGTCACCCCAGTCCAATTGTTTGCTGTAACAGAAGAGCTACCGTAAACATAATTGTTTTCAATAAAATACGAACCATGTCCGGGAGCATAAGCTGCCGAACCATCTTTATCAACCTGGGTAATTTTATACCTGATATTGGACTTGGTTGCAGGACCATATTTAAAATAATTGCCTACAATATTATATTTACCCAGACTTTCTCCACCGTACGAACTGTTATCACCCCAATTATAAACTACATTGTTGCGGAAGTCCAATCTTTCTTCGTCCTGTGAATTTTCGTAATTTAAACCCGAACGTTTCCAGCCGTTAAATCTTGGATTACGACTGACATGATGTGCCAGCAAATTGTGATGGAAACTCGCATTTTTTCCTCCCCATAAACCGGCATAACCATGAGCGCCTTTTGAATGACCTGCATTGTTCAATGATTCGGTGAGATAGCACCATTGCATGGTGAAGTTCTGGTTTGCATAAAATGAAGCACATTCATCAATACTCCAACTCATGGAACAATGGTCGATAATTACATTTTTTTGATTCCTACCCCAAATGGCATCACTCTCATTGGCAATCACGTCATTCCCTAATCTAAATCGAATGAATCGAATAATCACATTGTCGGCTCCAATATACACATCATAATTACGAAGGCAAATACCATCTCCAGGAGCAGTCTGACCGGCAATGGTGACATCACCCCTTGAAATACTGAGCCTGCTGTTGAGGGTGATTGTTCCTGAAACTTTGAACATGATAATTCTGGGACCAGTCTGGTTGATTGCCCAACGCAGCGTGCCTGCCGAAGTATTATCTGCTAATGAAGTCACATACAATACTTTTCCTCCACGACCACCGGTCGTGTACATGCCACCACCACCCGCTCCCGGAAAAGCGGGAGTCTGTGCTTCGGAGCATAAACTTGTAAGAGCCAGTAATAAAGTAACAATAAAATTCAAATTTCGATTCATCACATTTCTTTATCTCAAATCCGAACCTAAATCCTTTTTATTGTAGTTTGGAATCTGAATATTTTCATTTAATCCTTGAATTTTTACAGGCTCTGCCATCGATTCCGGAAATTTGAATCCACTAATTTCAAAGTTTTTTACATTGTTGATAGTCAATGCCGGACCCGTTTTCGGTATAATTTGTACGTTTTTCATTGTAATGCCATCTGATTCTGAAATAACCGCACCATATCGAGCTGAAAAGAAGGCATTCTCAATGTTGATATTTGAAATTTTCATTTCGGGTAAACCATTGAAATACATGGCTCTTCTGGCATTGCGTGAAACTAAATTTTTGACGTAAATATTTCTGAATGCAGGCGTTTCTTCTGTAACAAGAGGAATTCTGTTTTCCAAAGGTTTTTCATCCCCATCAGCAAGCGATTCCGAAGCAGATTTTCCGCCATAATAAAGATCGAACAAAAACGAATCGGTTATGATGTCGAACATATAAATATCGCTGATGTAAATATTTTCGACCACACCACCACGTCCACGATTGCTTTTAAAACGCAGTCCTACATCTGTTCCCAAAAACTGACAGTTGCGTACAGAGATATTTCGAACATCACCCGACATTTCGCTGCCTACAACAAAACCGCCATGACCTTTGAAAACCTTGCAATTCTCAACAATCACATTTTCGGTTGGTCTTGCGCGTTTTCTACCTTGTTCATCTTTACCCGATTTGATACAAATTGCATCATCTCCAACATCAAACATGCTATTTACAATGAGCACATTGCGACAGGATTCCACATCAATTCCGTCACCGTTTTGTGAAAAACTCGGATTGCGAATAAACACATTGTCGACAATCAAATTTTCGCACATCAAAGGATGTACATTCCAACTGGGTGAGTTTTCAAACAAAACACCTTGCAAGAGTATATTTTTACATTCGCTCAAACTAACCATTACAGGACGAAGAAAATCTTTTACGGCCATAAATTCCTCAAAGGTAGGTTTACCGCGCGGAACATTCATATCACTGATTTTAAAACCATCAAGTGATTTTTGTGAAGGAAACCAATAGTTAGGATCCATCAGAACACCGCCTGATTTTACCGTGTTGTTCCAATGTCTTTCAGTGACTTTAAATTTACGCAAAGGACGCCATGCTTCACCTGAACCATTGATGCTACCTGATCCGGTAATGGCTATATTTTCTAATCCGTGTCCGGAGATAGGTGACTGACAACGCATGGTCTCCAATCCTTCGAAAATCGTATTTACCAAAGGATATAAATCAAAATCCGGATTAAACAAGATAAGTGCACCTGTCTCTAAATGCAGATTGACATTAGATTTCAACACGATAGGTCCTGTGTACCATACACCTGCAGGAACAATCAGTTTACCACCACCCTTTTTCTCCAGGGCGTCAAAAGCTTTGTAGAAAGCTTCAGTATTCATGAACACGCCATCACCTACAGCACCAAAATCTGTCAGCTTAACGCTATATTTTGGAAATACAGGAGCTTTTAACTTCGACATTTCAAATGGAAGGTTCTTAAAATATTGATCATACGGATTCTTTGCTACTGCCGTACACGAAACAAGCACAAAACTGAATGCCACCAGAGGCACTATTACTTTCCTGAACAAATTCATTGCTTTAATTTTATTTTGTTATAATTTGTATTTACGATTTTAAAATAAATGCTCAACTAAACTATTGAGATACAATTCCAAATTGGTATAACCGTCCGATTCAGCATTAACTCTTGAACCATCAACCGGACTATTCTTATCTAAACCGTTTGCATCTTCCCAATAATCCGGAATACCATCACCATCTGTATCCAAGGGAACCTGAGAAGGTTCAAAAGCATACACCGGCCAGCCACCTACATCAGTCTGCGTGTCAATAATACCATTTCTGCTTCCGTTTGAACCGGTGTATGTATAAGTACCATTCTGAACTTCAGTTATGATGCGGGCATCTATAGCATCACGAACCAAACTGGCACCTGCTTTTACCAACACATCATCATAAGCTTCCTGTGCTGTTTTTGGAATAAATGAAAACATTTCAAACGGTTCATCAGACCGTATATCAGCTTTTGTGGTTGTTTCGCCTGACCTTAAAGCCAAATGCATACCATGCCAGTTGTCGTTGGTGACCGTGTTGTTATTGTGCATGATGTTCCCTGAAACATGAAACTTACCCCAGACACCTTTCGGCTGATTGTTTGTCCCGTCATCAGAGTTAGGAGCGAAAATCCGGTATGCAACCAATCCACCTTTTGCATAAGATGCCGGTCCTGGTTTATAATAGTTATTTACGATGTTATACGAACCGCCTTCACCAGCATAACCGCTGTTGTTTCCCCAATTATACATGACATTATTTCGGAGATCAACTTTTTCAGATGCAGCATCGTTGCTGTAACGACTACCGCAAAAGCGAGGATTACGACTGTCGTGATGTGCTATCAGGTTGTGATGAAAGGAGGCTTTTTTACCACCCCAAATGCCTGCGTATCCGTGAGCACCCTTATTGTGAACAGAATTACGCAAACTTTCAGAAATTATACTCCACTGCAATGTAAAATTGGTATTGTCATATGCCGAGACACATTCATCAGTTCCCCAGCTCATCGAACAATGGTCGATCATCACATCGGTTCTTCCCATGACTGTTAATGCATCACCTTCGTAACTCTTTTCATCTCCCATTCGGAATCGCAGAAAACGAATAATCACATTGTTAGCGCTTACAACTAAAGGATAATTTTTGATACAAATTCCATCACCCGGAGCACTCTGACCGGCAACCGTAACATTGCCATTATTGACTTTCAATTCCGACCTGAGTTCAATGGTACCGGAAACTTTAAAAAGAATGGTGCGTCTACCGCTTAAAGTCATCAGTCCATAACGCAAACTGCCGTAGGTTGGAATATCTTCCAAAGTGGTCACATAATAAACCATGCCGCCTCGTCCACCTGTGATATAAGCTGCTCCTCCCTGTGCTCCGGGAAATGCCAGAATTGAATCCCGGGAGTTTATCGGGGGAATAATATCATCATCATCGTCAATTTTCTTATCACAGGCAACAATGTTGACCATGACGAAAGATAAAAGACTAAAAATTAAAAATTTACGCATCATCCTGTTGAATTTATATTTAATTCTATTATTCGCAATTTAATACGCACTAATAGCGCGTCTCTACTAACCACTAATCATTAATCACTAATAATCAATATCCATAATTGTTTTTCAGATTTTCATTGGTTCCAATCACATTGTTGTGGAAAGGAAGCAACGCCCTGAACTCAGGATCAAAATTATTGGCTGTAGCGACATTTGGATTTACATTATAAAGAAAATATTTATTACCTATGGCTGAGTTAGTTACAGCAATACTAGTTGGTCCGGCATAAGCTAGAGAAAGATAATCAGCAGGCAAACCAAATTCACCTCTGTTTAAACCCCAGATTTTTAATACTTGAGAATTAGGATACGGACCAGCCATGTTACGCGTATAAACCGATAGTGGCACATCCTGATAAGGTGCCTCTTTTGCTTCTAACTTATAAACGTTTGAAATAGCGACATCCATTTTTGACTTCAACATTCCCCAACGTATTAAGTCATATTTTCTGATACGTTCGCCCACAAATTCAAAAGCACGTTCGTTGATGATGTTATCCATGGTAAGTACAGATTTATTCTGACTACTATTTCCAAAAGCACGCTGACGCACCCAATTGAATTTTTCTAACCCGTCTGCAAGATCTACATTGGTTTTCAGACAAGCTTCAGCATACATCAACAACACATCTGAATATCTCAGCACAACCAAATGTGCATACGTATCATTCGAGCTGGGAAGGTATTCTCCGGAGGGTAACCATTCTGCACGTAATTTAGCAAGTGTTATTTTAAAGAAGTTCCTTTCAAGTTCCTGAAAGATACCATTGTCGGTTGGAGGAGTATCAGTACCCGGACTGGTTCCCGTCCATTTATAGGGCACTGCCGAGACATCCCTGCGGCTGTCTCCTGCTGCGTAATCATAGTAAAATGAAGGCACCATAAAAACTTTACCACCTGCACCGCCCGATTTGGCATTCCACCTGTTTGTAGTTCCATTCAAAAGCATGGTGTTAAACATAAACTGATTGCGATAGGCTTGTTCCCAAATTGATTCGGTTTGAGCCCATGCAAATTTCTGACCCGAAACTGCTTTCCAAACATTTTCAAAGTTGCCCATCAATTTAGTTTGACCGTACTTATCGATGATGCTTTTGGTTTCAATGCGTGCAATTTCGTACAACTCAGCTTCTCGTTGAGGAGTCACATTTTTTGCAACCTGTGCATTGGTACCTGTCTTCAACACTTCACCCGCAGGTGTAAGGGTTTTAGGATATTGCGCAAATCCTGCAGCATACAAAGCGATGCGTGCACGAAAAGCCTTTACGGCTGCTTTATTCACACGTATCACCTGACTCGACGCATTTCCCTCACCTGCCCAGTCGATATAGTCCTGTGCAAGCAATAAATCTGCAAGTAATCTTTCATAAATATCAATTCTGTTTGTAGCAGGAAGAAAAATATTATCAGATGATGCATTTTCGAAACGTGCAGGAACATCACCCCACCACTTAATCAAATCTGTGTACAAATAAGCTCGCAAAGTCAATGCTTCAGCATACAAAGCACGCGTTCTGTTATTTGTTAAATCACCAAATTTTTCTATTCCATTTACAATTTGATTCGTTTGTTCAATGGCTTTATATATAAAGTTCCAACCATCAGTTAATATATTACGTTGATTACCGGAAGTAGCAGCATACCACGAAAAAGCAGCATCATTACCACCATCAGCAACCATGGTTTCTCCATTTTGGGGAGAATACTGTTCAATATCTGTATTCCAGTCCATTGACAACACGATTCTGTTTCGATAAGAATTGTTTGTTCCCATGAAATGGTACACTTTAAACAGAACATTTTCTGTTTTAACCGGATCTGCAAAAACCAAATCCTCATTCATGTCTGATCTGGATTTTGAATCCAAAAAGTCTTCGCAAGAAATAAATAAGGTAGTTAGCAGGAAGACCGACACTATTTTTACAACTGTTTTTTTCATTTTTATTTTGATTTACAGATTTTAGAAATTAAGATTAACGCCTAAGTTAAAGGAGCGACTTTTTGGATATGCAGAATAATCTACACCGGGAGTTAGAGGTGACCTTCTGCGGGTATCAACTTCAGGATCATATCCGGTATATTTTGTAAGTACAAACAGGTTAGATGCTGTTACATAAAACCTCAAATTCTGAATATGCACTTTTTTCAATAATTCCCTTGGTAAAGAATAACCGAAACTCAACGAAGATAACCTCAAGAACGAACCATCTTCAACTGCCCATGAATGGAAAATATAGCCATTCAATTCAGGCGACCAGAGTGAAGTGTTGCTATTGATGGCTGACAAACGATTCACATCGGTACTGATTTCAGCAGTCAACGGATCGATATTGCTCCAGCGATTTGAAGCATTCATTTCTGTCGTTAAATTTCTACCGTACCAGCTATCTAAACCAGCAGAAGTAAATTCTATTTTATTGGCATTGTAGATGTTATTGCCTAAAACCCAGTTGAAGTTAGCCGATAAATCAAAGTTATAAGCGCGGGTATTGATTGCAAAACCACCCGTTGCCTTTGGGGCAGAACTACCAATGATTTGTTGGTCTTCCACTGTAATTCTACCATCACCATTTAAATCCTGTAATTTCAATGCTCCGGGTCCCCATGATTTGCGTGTCAAACCTGAATTGTTCACAAAAACATTTCCTTGTGCATCTTTGAAAATTGGAGTTACCCCGTCAGGCGCAACATCAGCGACATTGTATTTATCTGTATTCATTGTCCATGCAATACCATTCCACATAAAGTCATCGGTTCCATATCGTCCTGCTGTTACATAGCCATACATTTGTCCAACCGGTTCTCCAACCTTGACAATATAATCCATGTTATTTTGAAGTGTTGAACCTGCCCATGTTGAAGCAACAAAAAATTCGTCTCTTCCATCCAAAGCAACCACTTTACCCTTATTGAAAGAAACATTGGCTGAAATATCCAAGCCGAAATTTTTCTTGTCATACGCAATGCCATTCAACATAATCTCTATCCCTCTATTTTCGGTAGATCCAATATTTTTATACTGACCGGTATATCCTGAACCTGAAAGCTCCAACAAAAGCAGCAAATCTTTGGTGTTGTTATAATACATATCAACATTGCCGGATAAACGGTTATTAAAGAAACCGTAATCAATACCAAAATTTCGGGTAATGGTTGTTTCCCATCTTAAATCCGGGTTTGGGAGCAAATCTCCTGCAGAAAACACCAGGTTAGAATAATGCGGAATATAGCTTTGAGCACTACCGGCAGCATAATTCACCATATATTGCCCGGATGCAATTTTACTATTACCTACCGTACCGATACTTAATCTTGGTTTCAGATTCGATATCCAATACGACTGATCTTTCATGAAATCTTCATCCGACAGACGCCATGCACCTGCAATTGAAGGAAAATATCCCCAACGGTTTCCTTTGGCAAACTTCGATGAACCATCAGCTCTTAGAGTTGCGGTGAACAAATAAATCCCTTTGTAATCGTAATTAGCACGACCAAAAAACGACAATAATTTATCATCGGGATCGTACACATTGCTGATTTGCGCAGGATAAGCACCTGTTGTAGTAAAAGCAAAAGCATCTGCATAATTCAGATAATCAGGCAAGCCTGCAATCTCTGTATACAAGTTATCAGATTTTGTAATCACCGTTTCTTCTCCCAATAAAATATTGAAAGAATGATCAGATTTATTGATGTTCTTTTTGTCGTAAGTAATGGTATTTGCATTTCTGATTCTATAAGAATTGGCATTTTGCATGGTTACAATACCCATTTTTTGATAAGCATTGGCATTTGCCGGATATATTCTGGAAAAATACGCTGTAGGTCCGTAATAACGTTCCGTGTCTGATTTTGTGTTATTTAAACCAAATTCAGAACGAAATACCAATCCTTTTGAAATGGTAGCAGAAACACTTCCGTTGAAGCTGTAATTAATCCTGCGAGTTTGTTTCCAATTGTCATATATAACTTCATCCGGTGGATACAAGTTTCCAACTTCCTCTTCATCAACACCTCCATCATCCGTATAATTTTTCAAAGGAGTCGGTGTATAAATTACACTGTGTCTTAAACGAGAGTCGGCTGTCGACCGTTCCGAACTCGTCACATCATTACCACCCGAGCCATTTACTTTTGTATCAGAATATCGGGCTGATAAATCAACTTTCAAAAATTTAACCGGTCTTGAACTTAATTTGAAGTTCATATTGTCTTGTACATAATCTGAAGCCAACATAATCGCATTATCTTTGATGCTGTTGTAGCTCAAATTAAAAGTGGCTGCTTTTCCTCCACCCATGATGCTAACACTGTGATTTTGTGTTGTTCCGGTATTCCCGAAAATTCTGTTTTGCCAGTTTGTTCCTTCAATACCATCGTAAATATTCATGACTGCATTGTAATCATCTGCAGTGTAAATAGCCAATTCAGGACTGAGCGGGTTGAAAAACTTCGAAAATCGGTCCTTAATATTATTACCACCTTTCATGGCTTGTAATTCATACTGCCAACGCGCAAAATCACCGGTTTCAAGTACTGGAAGTGTTTTGGTAATTTTCTTCCAACCTAAATAGCCAGTGTAATTCACCGAGAAAGCTCCATCTTCATTCGGATCTTTGGTTGAAATGATGATAACGCCATTGGCACCTTGCGAACCATAAATAGCTGTTGAAGATGCATCTTTTAAAACATCAATAGATTTGATGGTGGAAGGAGGAATGTCAGCAATGCTACTTACCGGAAAACCATCAACAATATATAAAGGTGAATTATCTCCGGTAATTGAACCTCCACCTCGTACACGAATTTTGATATCCGCATCGGGTGAACCTTCGGTAGTTGTAACCTGAACACCAGCTAATTTTCCGGATAAAGCTTCAGCAGCCGAAGTAACAGGTATGTCTCTCAAAGCACCACTGCTGAGTGATGCCACTGTTCCGGTTAAATCTCTTCTTCTGGCAGTACCATAACCAATCACGACTACGTCATCCAATAACCGGGCATCATCCTTTAATATTACATTGATGATGCTGCTTGTAATCGGAATTTCCTGCGTTTGCATACCAACATACGAAAACACCAACACGTTTCCATTAGCCGGTATATCTAAATTATAAACTCCGTCGATGTTGGTGACGGTACCGACCGTAGTGCCCTTAACAACAACCGAAGCTGCTATGACGGTTTCACCTGATTGATCTTTAACTACTCCAGTAACATTTTTTACTTGAGCAAAAAGCGGTAGCATAAAAAACTGCAGCAACAATGCTGTGAACAGTGTTTTCATAGAGAAAATTCCGCTTCGGTGTGTCTGTCTCATCTTTAAATTAATTAGATTTTGGTTGAACATACGCTTGAATGTTTTTTAACAATAAATTATTTGATGCAAAAATAGCTGTTTGATTGATATGCAATGTGTAAAAAATGACGTGAATGTATGAATAACTGACGGATTGTATGGTAAATCTATTATTTCATAATCATACTTTAATATTATAGTTTTACAAAAATAAGGTGTTTAAGTATCTGGTATGTGTAATTTTTAATTTTTCTTGTGGAATATTCATCGGACATAAAAATTTCATGTTGCATGTAATCAACTGAATGTGTTCATATTCATCTGTTTTTGTAACAAATTAGTTGTTGAAAAAGTTGGTTCTATTTTGTAATAATAAATCTTTTTGTACTTTTGTGTGCGAACACGGAAATTTTAATAACGTAGCAACATGAAAAGATTTTTAGATGAAAACTTTTTACTGCAGAGTACTACTGCTCAAAAGTTATATCACGAACATGCAGCAAAACAACCCATTATCGACTACCACTGTCATTTGGTTCCTTCCATGGTGGCGAACGATCACCAATTTAAGACAATTACAGAAGCCTGGTTGGGTGGCGACCATTATAAATGGCGTGCCATGCGTACCAATGGTGTGAAAGAGGAATTTATAACAGGAAAAGACACATCTGATTGGGAAAAGTTTGAGAAATGGGCTGAGACTGTTCCTTATACAATGCGTAATCCGCTATATCACTGGACACATTTGGAACTCAAAACTGCTTTTGGTATTGAAAAGTTACTTTCACCCAAGACTGCCCGGGAAATTTTTGATGCATGTAACGAAAAACTTCAATCCCCCGATTATACAGCCCGCAACCTGATGCGTAAATATAAGGTAGAGGCTGTTTGCACAACCGATGATCCGATTGATACGCTGGAGCACCATATCAAAACTAAAAATGATGGTTTTGAAATTAAAATGCTGCCAACCTGGAGACCTGATAAAGCGATGGCTGTTGAAAGTGCTGTTGCTTTCCGAAGTTATGTGGAACAACTCGCACAAGTTGCAGGAGTTACAGTTTCGTCGTTCGACGATTTAATCATTGCTTTACGTAAACGACATGATTTCTTTGCCGGATTAGGTTGTAAACTTTCCGATCATGGCATTGAAGAATTTTATGCTGAAGATTATACTGAATCTGAAATTAAAAGTATATTCAATAAAATATATGGTGGTCAAGAACTTACAAACGAGGAAATTCTGAAATTCAAATCGGCCATGCTGGTTATTTTTGCTGAAATGGATTGGGAAAAAGGCTGGACGCAACAATTCCATTATGGTGCTATCCGGAATAACAATACCCGCCTGTTCAACAAACTTGGTCCCGATACTGGTTTTGACTCCATTGGGACTTTCAGCACAGCAAAAGCCATGTCGAAATTTTTAAATCGTTTGGACACCAACGATAAATTAGCAAAAACCATCATCTATAATTTAAATCCTACTGATAACGAAATGATTGCTACCATGATTGGCAACTTTCAGGATGGTTCTGTTGCCGGAAAAATTCAATTCGGATCAGGCTGGTGGTTTTTAGATCAAAAGGATGGCATGGAGAAGCAAATGAACACACTTTCGGTGTTGGGCTTGCTGAGCCGTTTTGTTGGGATGCTGACTGATTCCAGAAGCTTCCTCTCTTACCCGCGTCATGAATATTTCCGCCGTACTTTGTGTAATTTAATTGGAAACGATGTGGAAAATGGACTGTTGCCTTCATCTGAACTCGATTTTATAGGTAATATGGTAGAAAATATCAGCTACAAAAATGCTAAGAATTTTTTTAATTTTTAAATGTACAATTGTGGCATAATATCCGTACTAAAATTGTACTGTTAATAAAAAATCCTGACTAATTTTGTGCACTTAAAAATAATGTACTACTTTTGGTCAACCAATTTTATATATATATTATTTTTATACAAAAAAAAGAGTGATGAGTAAAAAGATTGTAACTTTTGGAGAAATTATGCTTCGTCTGGCCACACCCGGCTACGAAAGATTTAGTCAGGCGACACAATTTAACGCTACTTTTGGTGGAGGTGAAGCGAATGTTGCCGTTTCTTTGGCCAACTACGGTTTAAATGCTGAATTTGTTACCCGTTTACCTAAAAATGACATTGCAGAATCGTGTTTGATGAATCTTCGCAAATATGGCGTTGGTACGCAAAACATCCAGCGTGGTGGTGAACGTGTAGGTATTTACTTTTTAGAGACAGGTGCAGTTGCACGGGCAAGTAAAGTTGTGTACGACAGAGCCAACTCTTCCATTGCAGACATTAAACCAGGTATGGTTAACTGGCGTGAAGTACTGAAAGGTGCAGACTGGTTTCACTGGACGGGAATAACACCCGCTCTTTCGCAAGGTGCTGCTGATGCTTGTCTCGAAGCAATTCAAATTGCCAACGAAATGGGTGTTACGGTTTCTACCGACCTTAATTTCAGAAAAAATTTATGGAAATACGGCAAATCAGCTTCTGAAGTCATGCCTGCATTAGTTGCAGGATGTGATGTAATTCTTGGTAATGAAGAAGATGCTGAAAAAGTATTTGGCATCAAACCCGAAGGTTTTGAAGTTGCTCATACAGGTGGAGAAGTCAATGCAGCTGAGTTTGAATCAGTATGCACCCAGATGATGGCTAAATTCCCCCGTGCAAAAAAGGTAATTGTTACTTTGCGTGGCTCTATCAACGCGAATCACAACACCTGGAGAGGTTGTTTGTATTCCGATGGTTCGTTGAAAATATCCAAAGATTATGATATTACTCACATCGTCGACCGCGTAGGTGGTGGCGACTCTTTCATGGGTGGTTTAATATACGGTTTGCTAACTTATAACGACAGTGATCAAAAAGCACTGGAATTTGCAGTAGCTGCTTCTTGTCTGAAACACACCATTTACGGCGACTTCAACATGGTGACAGTTGCTGAAGTTGAAGCTCTGATGGGAGGAGATGGTTCGGGAAGGGTTTCGAGATAGACGTTAGCTAAGAGCTAAGAGCGAAGAGCTAAAAGCGAAGAGTGAAAATAGATAATGCTTAGTGATACCTTGAAATTTGATTTATTTGCCCTGTAGGGGCAAAATATCATTAGCCCCGGGGTTTAACCCGGGGTACAAATGAAAATATAACAATAAATTTAAGCCCCGTAGGGGCGACATATTAGACGTTTGATAAAAAAATTAAAGTATGCGATTCACAAAATTACAAGTATTAACCGTGATGAAAGATACCGGCATGGTTCCGGTTTTTTATCATAAAGATATTGACATCTCAAAAAAAGTACTGAAAGCTTGCTATGAAGGTGGTGTTCGTGCTTTTGAGTTTACCAATCGCGGTGATTTTGCCCACGAAGTATTTCGTGATCTGGTTAAATATGCAGCAATTGAATGTCCCGAAATGATTATGGGAATTGGTTCTATCGTGGACGCTCCTACGGCTTCATTGTATATCCAAATGGGTGCCAACTTTTTGGTCGGACCGCTATTTAACCCTGATGTGGCCAAAGTTGCTAACCGCAGATTAATACCTTATGCTCCGGGATGTGGTTCGGTCACAGAGGTTGGTTTTGCGCAGGAGATGGGCTGCGATATTTGCAAAGTTTTCCCTGGTGATGTTCTGGGCGCAGGCTTCGTGAAAGGTCTGAAAGCCCCAATGCCCTGGTCGAATCTGATGGTGACAGGTGGTGTAAAACCCGAAGAAGCCAATTTGAAAGCCTGGTTTGATGCTGGTGTAACCTGTGTAGGCATGGGATCTAATCTTTTTCCTGCTGAGATGATCAAAGCGGGAGATTGGGCTGGCATTACCAAATTATGTGCGGATACACTCGATATTATTGCAAAAATTAAAAATTAAGGTATATAAATTTAACACATGTAATCAATGAAAAAATTCGTAGAGATTAACGAGAAAATCACCAAGTACAGATGGGTCATCTGCGGACTTTTGTTCGCAGCCACCACATTCAACTACCTCGACAGGGCGGTATTGAGCATCCTGATGCCTAAATTACAGACCATGTTTGGATGGACAAATACCGACTATGCCAACATCATCATGGTATTTCAGATTACTTATGGTTTCGGTATGTTGTTCGCAGGTCGTTTCATCGACTGGATTGGTGCTAAATGGGGATACGCAATTGCACTTACCCTATGGACTGTTGCATCGGTGAGTCATGCTTGGGGAGAACCAATCGGTGCCTTCTTTATGCCTGCATTCACGATGATAGGGTTGGCTTTACCGGCTTCGGTCGTTGGGTTTATGTTCGCTCGATTTATGTTGGGTATTGGTGAGGCAGGAAACTTCCCTGCGGCGATTAAAGTTACTGCTGAATGGTTCCCTAAAAAAGAACGTTCTTTTGCAACTGGTATCTTTAATTCCGGAGCGAATATCGGTGCCATCGTAACTCCACTTACTGTTCCGTTGATTGTTGAAAATTGGGGATGGCAATGGGCTTTCTATATCATCGGAGGTATCAGTATCATTTGGGTTCCTTTCTGGTTATGGCTTTATGAGAAACCCAAAAAGATGCTTGAAAAAGGTAAAATCAACCAAGCTGAATTTGATTACATCCACATTGACAATGTTATTGAACCCTCTGAATTAAAAGAAAAAGAAGAAAAGGTATCCTGGTTGAAATTATTCACTTACAAACAGACCTGGTCTTTTACTTTTGGTAAATTTATGACCGATGGTGTGTGGTGGTTCTTTTTATTCTGGCTACCTGCTTATCTGAAAGAACAATACCAAATGGAAAATATTCAGATCATGCTTCCATTGGGTATTTTATATTCCATGACTATGATTGGTAGCGTTGCCGGTGGCTGGTTCCCTGCTTATTTCATCAAAAGAGGCATGGAGCCTTACAAAGGCAGGATGATGGCCATGTTGACGATTGCTATTTTGCCTTTGGTAGTACTTGCAGCCCAACCTCTTGGAGTTTACAGTTGGGTCTATCCGGTTGTCCTGATTGGTGTTGGAGCTTCAGCTCACCAAGCATGGAGTGCTAACCTGTTTACAACTGTTTCGGATATGTTCCCGAAAAAAGCGGTTGCTTCGGTTGTGGGTATTGGCGGTATGGC
>JAUSNQ010000185.1 GCA_030655595.1 Paludibacter sp. | reverse complement strand
CCTTGAATCTAACACCTTTACCTTTATATGGCTCCGGTTTACGGAATGAACGAATTTTAGCGCAAACTTGACCAATCAACTGCTTGTCGACACTTTCATGTATAATGATCGGGTTCTGATTACGTTCCATTTTAGCTTCTACCTTAATTTCGGCAGGTAAACTTAAAAAGATGTTGTGTGTAAAACCCAGTGAAAGTTCGAGAACCTGACCTTGAGTTGAAACACGATAACCTACACCGACTAGTTCGAGTATTTTTTTGAAACCTTCTGAAACACCAATAACCATATTGTGAATCAATGAGCGATACAAGCCATGCATTGCACGGTTTTGTTTCTCATCATCGGGACGAGAAACGATGCATTGATCGCCTTCAACCGATACTGTAATATTCGGATTAATCTCCTGCAATAAAGTTCCTTTTGGTCCTTTTACAGTTACCACAAGGCCATCTACGGTTATTGTTACTCCTGCAGGAATAGTGATGGGTAATTTTCCAATTCTTGACATACTTTTTTCCTCCCTACATTAATAAACATAACATAAAACTTCGCCACCTACTTTTAAATCGCCAGCTTCTTTATTTGTCATCACACCTTTTGAAGTAGAGATAATGGCAATACCTAATCCATTCAACACGCGTGGCATTTCTTTAAAGCCAACGTACTGACGAAGTCCGGGAGTTGAAATCCTGATCAATTTCTTGATAGAATTTACTTTGTTAACCGGGTCGTATTTCAAGGCAATTTTAATGGTGCCCTGAGGACCCTCATCTACAAATTTGTAGTTCAGGATATACCCCTTTTCATGTAGAATACGGGTCATTTCCTTTTTGAGATTGGATGCAGGAATTTCCACCACACGGTGGTTTGCTTTGATAGCATTCCTTAGCCTCGTTAAATAATCTGCTATTGGATCTGTCATAAAAATGATTTTTAAATTGATCCCGACTACCGGGACAATATTTATTATTTGTTTTATTTCTACGAAACGCAATCTTGCGTCTCAACAAGCTCTTCGCTCTTAGTTCTTAGCTCTTAGTTCTTAGCTTTTAGCTCTTCGCTCTTAGCTTCTGTTACCAGCTTGCTTTTCTTACTCCCGGAATTAAGCCTTTCGAGGCCATTTCACGGAATTGAATACGAGACAGTCCAAACTGACGCATATATCCTTTAGGGCGACCGGTGATTTTGCAACGGTTGTGCAAGCGGATAGGCGACGAGTTTCTTGGAAGAGTCTGAAGTGCATCATAATTTCCTTCTGCCAAAAATTTTGCACGTTTTTCAGCGTATTTTTCAACAAGCTTGGCTCTTTTTACCTCGCGGGCTTTCATTGATTCTTTTGCCATTGTATCTCTTAATTAATTTTTCTTAAATGGTAAACCGAACTCTTTCAACAAAGCGAAACCTTCTTCATCGGTTTTAGCTGTTGTTACGAAAGTAATATTCATTCCCAACAAACGACTGATATTGTCGATATTGATTTCAGGAAAAATGATTTGCTCCGTGATGCCTAAGGTATAGTTACCACGTCCATCCATTTTGTTTTCAATTCCCCTGAAGTCACGTACACGCGGTAAAGCAACACGGGAAAGACGTTCCAGGAATTCGTACATACGATCTCCGCGCAATGTTACACGCACGCCAATCGGCATTTTTTTACGTAGTTTGAAGTTGGAAATATCCTTCTTCGAGATGGTCTGTACTGCTTTTTGACCAGATATAGCCGTCATTTCGTTGATTGCAACTTCAATGATTTTTTTATCTGCAACTGCGATACCCAAGCCCTGATTCAGAACAATTTTTTCCAATTTAGGAGCCTGCATTACTGATTTGTAACCAAACTCTTTCATCAACGTAGGAACGATACGTTCCTGATAATCTTGTTTATAATTTGCTG
>JAUSNQ010000181.1 GCA_030655595.1 Paludibacter sp. | reverse complement strand
AAATAACTTTCGTGGAGCAAATATAAGTTTATTTATTGACAAACCCACATTCTATTTAACAATTGCAATCAATTCAACTTCAAAAATCAAAGTTGAATAAGGAGTAATTGAACCTTGTCCCTGTGCACCGTAAGCCAATTCTTGCGGGATATAAAATTTATATTTAGATCCAACAGGCATCAACTGCAAACCTTCAATCCAACCTTTGATGACTTGATTCACACCAAACTCAGCCGGCTCACCGCGATCAACTGAGCTGTCAAATACAGTTCCGTCAACCAATGTGCCATGGTAATGCACCTTCACTTTATCAGTTTCTTTTGGGAGTGCACCTTTACCTGGTTTAACAACTTCATATTGAAGACCTGACTCAGTTGTAACAACACCTTCCTTGAGCGCATTTTCAGCAAGAAAAGCTTCTCCTGCAGCTTTATTACCACCGTGAGCGGCTTCTGCTTTCTTTGCTTGAAGACCTTCCATGGTATCATTGAAATACACCCTGGCTTCTTCGGCATTCATCCCAGTTTCAGAAGTTGAGATACCATTGATTAATCCTTGTCTCAAGATACTATAATCCATCTTCAAAGTAGAATCACCATAAAAATCAGTATTTGTTCTTAACTGACTTCCGATCATTGTTCCCAGATCAACTACGGGTTTAATTTCCTCATTGACAGTTTTCTCATTTAATCCTTCTTTAATTCCTTTCATCAAAGATTTCATGCCTTCTCCGGTTGAATCATTTTGAAGGTGATATTCTTTCAGAATTTTTCCATTCACGTAGCCAAAAGCATAGTTTAAACTATCCAGGTCAGTTTTTAGTTTTACTGATTTTTCTTTATATTCAGAACATGAAGTCACTATAAGTGCCATGAATGCTATAATCGTCAATACAATATTTACTCGTTTCATCTTTTTATTTTTTATAGGTAAATAAATTTCAATTAATTATTTGGGATACCATACATTTTAGACTGAACGCGCATTTGAGTTGCCTGTACGATAGAATCAGCTTCTGTAGCAGAAATAACTTCCTGATAATCATTCAAGGCATTAACCAAACCAGTTACAATCATGTCTTTATTTCCGATTAATGTAGAGTCTCCAAAAAATCCATTTTTAATTTGATCGTTGAAATACTTACCTACCTGAAGGCCTAAATCATACATTTCATTGCCTTTGGTGTTAGCATAAGCTTCGTCCAAAGCCTTTATAAACGCTTCGAGTTTCTCACCTTCAGCATCTTCAGGAAAATACTGTTGTTTAAAAACATCACCTTGCCAATGGCCCAATGTGTAATTGATACTGTCGTTCATGTTTTTCAAACTAACATCTTTGGGCTTGATATCGTTACATGAACTGAATGAAAAGATAGCAAGCGCAACGGCAACTATCAGAAAATTACTGTTTTTTTTCATATCTGTAATATTTATTTAATTTCTAATTCTTTAATTTGGTCTGTTATTGCGGGAGGATTGATTCCCAATAGTTCAACGGTAAAAATCAATGCAGCATACGGAGGAATTACCCCTCCGGCACCTTGTTCGCCGTAAGCCAACTCATAAGGTATGAAAAACTTATACTTTGATCCTACTGTCATCAATTGAATGCCTTCTGTCCATCCGGGGATTACTTGATTTAATGGAAAGTCAATGGGTTCGCCGCGATCATAAGAGCTGTCGAATTTCGTTCCATCCAACAGAGTACCTTCATAATGTACTTTCACATTGTCGGTACTTTTGGGTTTTGCACCTTCCACTTGATTTAAAATGATATATTGCAAACCACTTGCAGTACTTTGTACTGCAGGATTCTTTGCGTTTTCAGTAAAAAATTTGCCACCTTCTGCTTTTTTATCAGCCGATAATTTTTCTTGTGCTGCAGCAAAGTAACTTTGCAAAAAGTTTTGTGACACTTCTGAAGCAAATAAAACAGTGTCTCCTTTCAAGACAGCATTGAATGCATGTAAGAATAAATCTACATTGTAATTTCCGCCCGGTAAAGTTTCTAAATTTTTAGCCAAATCAGTTGCGATATTTACACCCAAAGCATAGCTCATTGAATCTACGTCATTGTTGAAAATATTCACCGGCTCAACCACCACTTCAACCTGTTGCTTTGATTTTTTGTCTTTTCTTGATTGTTTTTCTTTTGCACCAGCCGCAATAACTATGGAAACAGCCAGCAAAATGATTACTATTTTTTTCATACTATTTTTTATGAAATTTGAGGTTCTATATTATACAATGTCCAGTAATTCGACTTCAAAAACAAGTGTTGTATGCGGTCCGATTGATTGACCGGCTCCTTGAGCGCCATAAGCTAATTCTGACGGAATGAATAATTTCCATTTGGAGCCGACAGGCATCAATTGCAAAGCCTCTACCCATCCTTGGATGACCTGAGTTACGCCAAAAGTAGCAGGTTCGCCACGACTTACCGAACTGTCAAAAACAATTCCGTTGAGTAATGTCCCATGATAATGAACTTTCACCTGATCAGTAGCTTTTGGTATCACACCGTTTCCGGCTGTTACAACTTCATATTGTAGTCCGCTAGGTGTAGTCTTAACTTCTGGTCTTTTTGCGTTTTCAGCCAGAAAGTTTTTTCCTGCTTCAATATTTTGCTCGAAAGCTTTTTCCTGTAATTTCTGAAAATACTCATTGATCATAGTCTGAGCATCCTGAATACTCATTTCCAACTGATTACCTTCAATTACATCCTTAATTCCATCAGCAAGTTTTTGATAGCTTAGTCCGGTAAAACCACCATTCTTTAGGTTATTTCCCAGACTAATCCCCAACGCATAACTTATTTTTTCCATCAACAATTTTAATAAATATTTTAAACGAGTGCAAAGATAGCTGATTTATCGGAAATTAGGTGTTAATTTATACAAATTTATCGGGATGAAAGCACAACCGGTATTTTGATTTGTTTTCTAATCCCATTCAGCGGATGAAAAATTTCTGTATAAATAACGTAAATACCTATGTTTGAGATTTTACCGGATTGATTCCGGCCATCCCAAAAGAAAAATCCCTCGCCTGCAAGCACGTGATTTGCCGCAATTGTAAAGACTTTTTCTCCTGTGGCTGTCATGACAGCAATATTCGCAACATAGCCCGCTTCAGGCAGTTCATATTTGAGCATACAAAGATCGTCAACACCATCATTGTCAGGAGAAAAAACTTGGCTTTCCAGATAAAACAAACGATCAACTTCAGCACCTACATCGTTACATGTTCTGAATTGAGAATTTTTGAAGCCTGGGGTACCATAATGATGGACAAATGCTGCAGAATGCCAATTTCTCAAATCTTGGGTAGGCAAATCAGCGCAGATTCTCTCTAAAGCGACTCCTTTCGAGTTTTTGATGAGCACATGATGCATCGAAGCTTGATAAGTAAATTCATCGAAAATCGTATCTTTCGAAGCATTTGTCAATACCAATGTAGCCGACTCGTTATTCAATGCACTCCAACCGGACTGAACCAAATTAGCTTCAAGGGGACAATCATGGTGCTTTCTTACAATTTCAATGTTGTTAGTCAGGGCAAGGTAAGAATTTGGAATCATCATAACACCCTTTGGTATTATGTTTCCCGAATTCAGTGTTCCGTCTGATTTACGCGTGGTAAAAATCAAACCCGATAGATCAATTAATTTATCAGAACGATTGTATAACTCAATGTACTCAAAAGAACTATCCGGATGATTAAACATCACCTCGTTGAAAACAACATCATTCGGCGAGATTGACTCTGCCAAAGCAAAGCTTTTCCTGTTGTTTTCGAGCAGGTTGCCTGCTTCATCAGTCAAACCTGTGATTTCCACTAAATACAAAACTCCCTTTTCAAATGTTATATCGAGCATGAGCTCTAAGTTTTCCAAATCTTGAGCAATTTTTTTATTCAGTACAGAAACCGATTCATCATTGATTTTAATCTTGAAATCTGAGAAATTCATCACTTCAGAAAAGCCAAGCGTTAAAGTATTCGGCAAACTGACATTCAACGAGAGCAATTCAGGTGGATGGGTATCAATGATTTTATCTCCCTTTACGAGTATATCATCAAAAAAATAACAATTCCCTGTGGTAGATGTGTTGGTAAAAGACAGTCCAAAATACTTGGTTTTTAGCACGTTGTTGTTTTGCATAGTCCCTTCAAGAAAGAAATCGCTTTCGGTCGATAATCGAGAAAACAAACTAAAAACCGACAAGCTATCCCGTGTTACTTTCACGGTTATTTCAACCGGCTTTCCATCTGTTCGTTTATCTACACCATCAATAATTTTTACGATTTGCATACCTTCTTGTAGATACAACGAAACCTCATCGTTGGTACCGCCGACCTGAACAAAATATCCTCTCAGACCGTTAACTAAAGTACTCCTGTCTGATATGATATACATACAGGCATAATTTGAAGCGGATGTTGTGTAGTTAATTAAGAACTTACATTCCCACGAAGCTTCTTCAATGGATTCAGATGGCGTGAACAAAAAGGAAGTAGATGAAGCGGACGCAGCAGATTGCAATTGACTTATCGAGTTTACAATAAAGTTAGAATCAGCACCAGTCCAAATGGGATTCTCAGTAAAATTACCATCAGAAAAGAATTCTTCGACCTGTGCAAAACATAAAAAAGGCGTAAAAAACAAAAAAAACAGCATAGAATTTTTCATACGGTTGGTCAATCTATTAAAATGAATTACTTTTGCAGTCGCTTAACAAGACTTAAACGACTGATTGGTTTAGGTTTAATCACAGAGGTCAAAGTTAGTATTTTTGCAAAACAATAAAATAAAAATCACCATAAAATAATTTAAAAAATGAAAGTAGCGATTGTTGGTGCCAGCGGTGCCGTAGGCCAGGAGTTTTTACGCGTATTGGAAGAGCGTAACTTCCCCATGACTGAATTAGCTTTATTTGGTTCTTCACGTAGTGCGGGAAATGTGTATGAGTTCAAAGGAGAAAAATTAACAGTAAAAGAATTGAAACACGGAGATGACTTCAAACCGTATCAAGTTGTTTTTACCTCTGCCGGAGCAAGTATTTCCAAAGAATTTGCAGAAGATATCACCAAATTCGGAGCTGTGATGATCGATAATTCAAGTGCTTTCCGCATGGACAGTGATATTCCATTGGTGGTTCCTGAGGTGAATGCTGCTGATGCCAAAGTTCGTCCGCGCGGCATTGTTGCCAATCCAAATTGTACAACCATCCAGTTGGTTGTTGCTCTGAAAGCCCTTGAGGACCTTTCTCATATCAAACGTGTACATGTATCAACCTATCAGGCTGCTTCGGGTGCCGGTGCTGCTGCCATGGATGAACTTGAATTGCAATACCGTCAAGTACTCGCAGGCGAACAACCGACTGTAAGCAAATTTGCATATCAGTTGGCTTACAACCTGATTCCACAGATTGATGTATTTACCGATAATGGTTATACCAAAGAAGAAATGAAGATGTACCACGAAACACGCAAAATTATGCATTCTGATGTGGAGGTTAGTGCCATGTGTGTACGTGTTCCTGCTTTGCGTGCTCATTCCGAAAGTGTTTGGGTGGAAACTGAAAAACCAATCTCTGTTGAAGAAGCCCGTGCTGCTTTTGCTACAGCTGCGGGAGTTGAAGTAATCGACAATCCTGCTGAAAAGAAATATCCGATGCCTTTGTTCCTTTCAGGCAAAGATCCTGTTCACGTTGGACGTATCCGTAAAGATTTGGCAAACCCAAACGGCATCACTTTCTGGTGCGTAAGCGACCAAATTAAAAAAGGTGCAGCGCTAAATGCAGTTCAGATTGCCGAATACCTGATTGCTGAGGGAGATATCAAATAATCGTATTTTTTCGAATCCTTTGAAGGAGTTGCTCATATCGGGCAACTCCTTTTTTTAGCTATCAACTCATCGATTCAATCACCTACCTTTCAATGGATTGAAAGTATTTTTGATGGCAATCTTCAAGACTGATACTGTCACCAAGCCATCAGCATAATCTTAATAAATCATAATAATCATCCCTAAACATATCGCAAGCGATATATTTAATTACTTTTGTATCGCAAACGATATAAATAATTTTAATAACAAATAATATGGTACAGAATTTTTATGAATTTAAAGCCTTGTCATTACAAGGAAAAGAAGTTGGTATGGACGCTTATAAGGGTAAAGTAATTATAGTAGTAAATACAGCAAGTAAATGCGGTCTGACTCCGCAGTTCGAAGGACTTGAAAAATTGTATAAAGATTACAAAGATAAAGGGCTGGTTATTTTAGGTTTTCCTTGCAATCAGTTTGCCAATCAGGAACCTGGCAGCGAGAAAGAAATTGAAGCAGGATGCATGATCAATTATGGCGTAACATTTCCAATGTTTTCAAAAATTGATGTAAATGGCGCAAACGCACATCCGATTTATCAATATCTAAAATCAGAATTAAAAGGTGGAATTCTTGGTAACAATATCAAATGGAATTTTGCTAAATTCATGTTAGATAAAAACGGTAAACCTTTCAAACGATATGCTCCAACAACTTCACCAGAAAAACTTCGCAAAGATATTGAGAAGTTATTGGCTTAAAAAATCTTTATAATCGGGACATAAATTAGTTTATAGTCCCGATTTTGCTACTTTTGTAAATTATTACGATGGATTACGAACAACTCAAATTAGAAAACCAACTCTGCTTTCCGTTTTATGCAGTTTCACGGTTAATTATCCGTGCCTATCAGGATGATCTTGACGCGCTTGGGATTACTTATCCTCAATATTTGGTGATGATGGTCCTTTGGGAAAAAGACGAATTGACTGTCAATGAAATTGCAACTAAGCTGATTCTGAACACCAATACAATCACGCCATTACTCAAACGAATGGAAACGATGAGTTTACTTACACGAACTCAGTCAGAAACTGATCAACGAAAAGTTCTGGTTCGAATGACTGATCTGGGAAAAAACATGCGCGAGCAAGCAGCAGAAATTCCATCCCGATTGTTACAGAAATTAAAAATCGAAACAACGGATATAAAAATAAAGGAACTGATAAACCTGAAAACCCAATTAAATGATTTAATCAAATTGCTTGAAAATCATTCAGAATAAATATAAATCAAAAGCTTAATAATGGGAGACTTAAATTACGGTGTCATTGGAAATTGCAGAACCGCAGCATTAATTTCAAAAACAGGGAGCATAGATTGGTTTTGCTTTCCCGATTTTGATTCTCCATCTGTATTTGCTAGAATATTAGACGAAGAAAAAGGTGGCCATTTTGGATTTATCGTTGATGATAGTTATGAAATCAGTCAACGATACATGGAACACACCAATATCCTGATTACCTCCTTCGAATCTCCGGATGCAGCTTTTGA
>JAUSNQ010000172.1 GCA_030655595.1 Paludibacter sp. | reverse complement strand
TGTGTGGATGATGAAATACAAATTGCCAAATGCCGGTTTCATTATGACTAACCCAAACCACCTTGTATTCATTCTGGCAATGCTGAAGGTAAAACATACAATTAAACGAGAAAAATAAAATTAATTATCATAACTTTTAAAAATTAAAAAACATGAGAAAACTTACTTTTTTTAAAACCATGCTCGCAGCTATCATGCTGTTGGTGGGAAGTGCGGGGCTTTCTGCACAAGTGCTTGTGGAGAATTTCGATTATACAGCCGGTTCGTTGCTAACTGCTAACGGATGGACTGCCCATTCGGGTGAAGGTACGCAATCAATCGACGTGGTAGTGCCTGGTCTGAGTTTTACCGGTTATGCCAGTAGTGGAATCGGTGGTGCTGCAAATTTGGATAACAATGGTGAAGACGTAAACCGCACTTTTGATGCGCTAACAGGAACGGTATATGCTGCTTTTATCATTCAGACAGAAGCTACGAATTCTGCCGGCTATTTCTTTCACTTTGGTCCAAGCCCTTATGCAACTCTTAATTATACAAGGGTGTGGGTCAATGCGACGGGTAACGGTGTTGGGATTGGTACTAATGCTCCGGCAAATTATACAACCATAACTCCGGGAGTTCCGGTGTTGTTGGTAGCAAAGCTGGATGTTGCCAGCAAAGTATCGAGTTTGTATGTGCTTAGTTCAGTTCCATCAGTTGAGCCAGGTTCTCCTGATCAGTTTTTCACAGAAACGGCTACATTTACAAATGTTGGAGCTATTAATCTTCGTCAGTATAATGCTGCCCAGCGCATCATAGTTGATGGTATTCGTGTAGCTACCAACTGGTCAGACGTTTTAGGTGTAACACCTATTCCAAATACGCCAACCATCACGGTTTCTGAAGTGAGTATCCCGGCTATGTCGGCTACCTTAGGTAACTCTGATGCTGAAAATATAACTGTAAGCGGTGCCAACCTGACAGGCGATATTTCAATTGCTATTAGTGGTGAAAATGCAGCTTATTTCTCTGCATTACCAGCTTCTATTACTCCTTCGGCAGGTACTGTTTCTAATGCATCAGTTACAATTACTTATACACCGCTTGCTGCCGGTTCGCATTCGGCTACACTTACTATGAGCAGTCCGGGTGCTGTCAGCGTTACCCGTGCCCTGACCGGCACATCCATTATCACTCCGGTTCAAGTTACCCCTCCTAATGTAATTATTACAGAAGTATATGGTGGTGGTGGTAACTCAGGTGCTGTCTTGAAAAACGACTTCATCGAATTATACAATACCACTACATCACCCGTAGATATCAGCGGTTGGAGTGTACAGTATTTATCAGCAGCAACAGGAACAACAATATCAACAGCAACTAACAAAGTTGTGATACCTGATGGGAAAAGCATTCCGGCAAAAACGCATTTCCTCATTCAGGCATCTGCGGGTGCAGGTGGTACTGTCGATTTGCCAAATCCAGATGCGGTGTCTGAAATAGCTGCATCGGGGACAGGCGGTAAAGTAATCCTGCTAACAAGCAGTGAGGATATTACAATAGTTTTAACTGATATTGCATCCGTTACCGGTAATGCAGCCTTCAAAGATTATGTTCCTTATGGCACAACGTCTGTTCCGGTATGGGGATCAGCCATGTCATCGAATACATCGAATACAACTTCTGCAAGCAGGAAAATGGAAGGTGGTAATTATTCCTACTCACAAAATGTAGGCTTCGATTTTGAAGTAGCTACTCCATCACCTACAAACTCATTGATGACTTCAATAAGAAGACCTGAAATGAAAACGGATGTGACTGCAGTTAACGGAACTCTGCGTTTCAATGCGACTGCCGGAGAATTGGTGGAAGTGTACAATGT
Source organism: Paludibacter sp. (assembly GCA_030655595.1). The sequence continues at coordinate 5,083 of JAUSNQ010000172.1, read as the reverse complement.
AATCGGTCAAAAAGTCATCAGCAGTATTGCTAATGATGGTTTGAATACCATCCCTGTTTCTGCTAAAGGAATGATGGTGGTTAAAATTGGTAACAAAACTGCAAAAGTGATTTTGTAATAGCATTTAAGCTACGAATAAAGAGCCGCACTGTTTAGTGCGGCTCTTTATTTGTATGAAACTAATTTGCTATCCGGCAATATCCGGCAAAATATAAAACCTGTTATGTTTGTCAAGTAGCTGTACTTTAGTGTTCTATGTATTGGGTGCTTGTGTTATCCGGCAAAATCCGGCAATTTTCTACTTGTTCTGGAATACATCGTTTGTGGACCGTCTCCAATTTTCTTAATCCAGCCGCCTTCTGTGAGTTTTTGTAGATCCATTCTAGCAGTTCTTTCTTTTACTTCATTTTTAAAGAATGACATATAATCTTCTCGGCTGTAAGCTCTATTGGGCTCCATTTGATTAATGAATACAAACATGCGTGAATTAACTGTAGTTTCTTCCGGAATGCCGTATAATGTGAGTTTTGTATACCCACTTTGAAATGTCCATTCTGGCGACTTTAACCCCAAATCACCAAATTGTTTTTTAATTAGTGAAAGTCCACGACCTAATTTTTCCATTTTCCCTCTAAGGAAGAACATATGAGCAATGGTTGGATTTCTTAAAACTGAATGGTGAGATTCAATATTATTTTTCTTAGTAATTATGTCAGAAGGAATTTTGCCGGAGTTAATGATTTCGATTTTATCTTTATGAATATTGATAGTTATTTCTCCCGACATATCTCCGTAATCTCGATGAACCATTGCATTAACAATGGCTTCGTCCAAAGCTGCAAATGGATATTTTTCACGATCTGTTCTTAACGGACTATCTTGATGAAATTCACTTACAACAGGATTGTTTTTCTTGAAGTAGTCCATCACTTTACTAAAAGAAACAAAAAGATTATCCTCAATTATTTCAATATCGTTGAAATTATCACCTGAAGCACCTTCTGGCATATTGGTAATGCGTATGCGGCATTGGGTGAAAAATTTTGTTGGATCATTACCATACAGAATTATTGCACCGTTCTTTACTGCATTATAGTCAATCAATTGGAAGTAACTCAAAAAATCCTTTAAACCACTGGGTAATGATTTAGTTTTCCCAAGTTTATTGGCCGCATCAATAGTATAGAATATCTCATTTTCATCTAAATCATTGTAAGTGGCATCAACGACAGTAAGTTTTTCCCAACTTGATGTATATTGGTTAGAAGATCTTAAAATCAAACTCAAATCGTCTGGACTAGCTTCTACCGTCTGACTATCTTTTCGGATGTAATATATTTTTTTGTAAGAATAAGGTTGTCTTGAACCTTTCAATACATTGAGCAATACAACTGATTTTTCATCAACTGTTTCTAATTGAACATAAACAAGCGGTTGCGGAAAAATATTATCTAAAGCATTTTGTTTTAACTCGTTTACATTTTGTTCAGTGATGTCAGCTAAGCCAATAATATCTTTTTTGTTATGACCTACTATAATCCAACCACCTTCAGTATTTAAGAATGCACAAATGGTTTTCAAAATAGCTTCTACATTCCAACCAATTTTAAATTCTAGAATTCTATCCTCTTGTTGGTTAATGAGTTCTTTTATAAATGATTTTGCACTCATATTTCATTTTTTTTTGATTTGTCAATTAATTTTTGAATGCGTTCAGGATACTTAAATTGGCTTTCAAGGTGCATCTTAATATCATCGTAGCCAATATATGGCTGTACCCAATTACCAGTTCGTTTTGATGCAGGAATTTCCTTGTCTTTTATAGCATCATTATACATCCTGATACATCTTGTGTCCATCACACCATTACGCTCAAATGATATATTGTTGAAATCAATCTTTTTTGAAGTCATTTCTTCAATTACGAATGAGTTTTTAAAAAGTGCTCTCGTAAACTCAACACGATAATCAGCTAAAACGAATCTTGGAATATTTCGAGAATAAGCAGTTTCAAATTCATAATGTGTAATCGACATACCCCCTTTGTCTAAAACACCTGAACCGTAATCTGGTCTAATAAAGCCTATGAAAACATCGCATTCTTCAACTCCTCCGGTACAGTTTCTTAAATTTGACTGTAAACTATCTAACAGAATAGTTCCTTTGTGTGACATTAGAACATCGTATCCATAACTATCCAATAATTCGTAAATTTGTTTTAGTTGGTACTCGAAATTGTACACTGTGGAAGCAACAAATACCCGTATATGATTTCTTTTTGCTAACATAATGAAATTTAGGTTTGGGTTCTTACATTCTTTTTGTTGGAACATGCTTGCTGGTAAACTGGAGCAAAACAAGAAAAATCACACAAAAATACAATTATTTTTGGTTAACAACTATAAAAGATAGTGTGTTTTTTGAAATGGTGAAAGTTTTTACACAAATTTCAGTCTGGCAAAATCTTTTTAATTCTTTCCAATTTTGCGCGTCTTACCGCCGATTTTCGGAATATCTCCTTGTATTGTTCCTCCGACATGGATTCCCAGTCTTCTTTTTTGAGATGAAAAATAGCTTCTGTGGGAGCGAGTTCGGGATGGTTATGGGTTTGTGCAAAACGTTTGTTCCAGGGACAAACATCGTTGCAAATATCGCATCCCACGATGCATCCCGAAAGTTTGTCTTTAAATTCGTCGGGAACATCTGATTTGCTTTCGATGGTGAGGTATGAAATGCATTTGCGGGCATCCATGTGTCCGTCGCCTGTGAGTGCGCCGGTCGGACAAGCATCGATGCATTTCCGGCAACTACCGCAGCGAAATGGGAAAGGTGCTTCGGAAGGTTCTACGTCGATATTCAGCATCAGGATGCCAATGAAAAAATAGGATCCAAATTTGGGATGGATGAGTTGCGAATGTCTGCCTATCCAACCCAATCCTGCTTTTTGTGCCCAGCGTTTTTCGAGTACGGGCGCAGAATCGACAAAGCTGTGTTGGTAGTCTTCGGCCACACAAGCTTCGCCAAATGTTGCCTGAAGTTGTGTTTCTAATTCCTGAATTTTTGCTTTGATCACCGTGTGGTAATCGACCTGCGAATATGCATATTTGGATATTTGAGGCAAGGCGGCATCTTGTTTGCGTTCGGGGTAGTAATTGAATAGCACAACAACCACCGTTTTGCATCCCGGCACCAATACCTGCGGATCTGTCCTCTTTTCGAAATTGCGGGTCATAAATTCCATGTCGCCATGCATACCTGCATCCAACCACTCACGCAAAAAAACAGCATCCTCAGTCAGTGCTTCCGCCCGGGCTATGCCACAAGCATCGAATCCAACCGATAATGCCTTTTCTATGATTAATTCTTTAGACATGTTCAATTTAGCTAAAAACTAAGAGCTAAAAGCTAAAAGCTAATTGTATTCAACTTATCTTTCAGCTATTATCTTTCAGTTTTTTCGCTCTTAGTTCTTAGTTCTTAGTTCTTAGTTTTTAGCTCTTCGCTCTTCGCTCTTAGCTCTTCGCTTTTAGCTGTGTCTGAATCTCTCTCTCCAACGCCTGCAAATTCATATCACGACCGATAATATCACCCTCACGGTTAATCAGGAAATAACTTGGAATACCTGTGATGTTGTAGGTTGCAGCATGTATGGTGTTCGGTCCGTTGGCATCCCGCACACAAACCCACGGCAGATTTTCCACAGCATCTTCCCACAAAATCTTGTTGCGGTCGAGCGACACCTGATATATTTCAAATCCTCCGGCAGCAAACTTGTTGTACAATTCGCGCAGGGCAAATGTGTACTGCACGCTTTCGCGCGATTCGTAAGCCGAAAAATCCAACAAAATAACTTTGCCTATCAAATTGGATAGTTTCTGTTTGTTTCCATTCCGGTCGGGAAGTTCAATGTCGATATAACCCGTTGCTGCATTGTCGACTATCTCACGCCAGTTTTGTTGTTGACGAGCCTGCCGATCTGCTTGTATGGCATCCATCACTAATTTATACAGATTTTTAGAACGATCGTAATCAGGCATATAGGTGTGATAAGATGTCGCAACAGCACCACAATAAGGCCGGTCTTCTTTCACGTATGGTGAAAAAATATAAGCATCGTTTACTTTTTGAAAGATAGCAAAATAAGCTGCAGCCGATCTGGGATTTTTGAGGATGATGGGTCTCGCAATTACCTTGTGGGCATCAATCCGCTCATATAGCTCATTCAGCAATTTGTCTCTTTCGCTGCTGTTCATGCCACGGATAATCTGATTGGCTTTCCTTTGGATGCCTGCGACTGATTTTCGGAGTATCTGAATATCTGTGTTCGATTCGGATCCGGTGATGACGTATTCGGTAGAAAAATTATCGAATGCCGCTGTAACATGAATGGTCTCCGTGGAATCAACCGCAAAATGAATTTGTTTAGAACCCAACTTCAAACGGTAAAAATCGGGATAGAGAGGTCTTTTTGCCCTGAAACGAAATTCCCCTTTGTCGTTGATTTTTGTAGAATCGAGCAAGGTGCTTTTCGATAGACCGTTGTGCTCTAAGTAAACCATTTCTCCGCCGCCACCTTCGATGACACCTTCAACTTTGAATTTGTTGCCGCTATCGCAAGCGGATAAAATACCTAGGACAAGAATAAAAAACAAAAATTGTTTCATGATGCTGATTTAAATCTAAATAACTAATTGTTCACCGCACAAATTTACGCTAAATTTCACGTATTCCCAAACACCACATGTTTTTGAAAGTCGGTGATTATTTCTAACTTTGGCACATCAATTGACTTAGGGGGCATCCTTTTCAAGCAATATCTTATAAATTGTTGAAAATAAATGCATTGGTTCTAATCGTTTTTCCAGACAATTATAAATAGTAATCATTCGTGCCAATATGGCAGTAAATATATTCAATTTAAAATGAGCAATCAATTTGACAATTTCTTTTCAGATGACATGATGGGTTCGTCGGAAGTTTTTCCGATTATCTCTTTAGATGAGCGTTCTCATGATATTAAGTTAGACCCGGGTGCTAGTCTCCCGATTCTTGCCTTACGCAACATGGTAATTTATCCGGGTGT
>JAUSNQ010000169.1 GCA_030655595.1 Paludibacter sp. | reverse complement strand
TGTGTGGGACAAACAAATCCCATGTGTCGGCAGGATAATTTTCCGCGACACTGTTCAATGCCTTGATATCCTCGTCATACCAATCTTCCATCCGACTACGATGTGCCGCCGAGGAAGGCACATCTGATTCATCATCTCCACTTTCTTGTTCCCAGGTTGAAACCACAGCCTCAATCAACTGGAGAACCCGAAGGGGAAATCTGGCACAAAGCGACTTCCAATCGACAAAACTCGACACAAGCCCAAGCCTTGCCAGGTTCAAGCGCAAGTGAAACATAAATTCAGAATCGTCCGCAGGATTCCAGCATATCGTATCCAGAATTCTTACTGGCCAATCTCCACCTTTTATAATAAAAGGTTCAATTATATCTGTGACGGCATCTGGTATCTTTTCATTGACTGACCGCAGAAAAAATAAGGCTCGATTAACGTTTTCTTCTTTATCCGAATTCAGCCATTCTGGAATAACCCCTCTCTCAATTAACAGAGAGACGTATGGGCTGTGCCCCCAAAAAACGGTCTCCAGAACATGTTCTTTCCATAAATTATCATTGAGTAGTGCCAGGCAGTAACTTCCAATATCTTCATCAATATCTTCGAATTGCCCGATGAGTTCAAGAACAAGGTGTTTGAGATGAAACCTCACATTTTCTGATCCAAGCAGTTCTTTTGCAACCCTAAGGAAAAAACCGGGGCTCTCCTCGGAAAGCATGGCGAGCGCCTGCCGTAACTGTTCGCGTCTGAACAAAGATTGCCGTTCTTTTGCGCCCAACCAAGAGATTACGCTTCCCGTCCCGTTGCCGATCTGACAAAGCAAGCGATCCGCAATTAGGTAATCCAAATAGCTCTGGTGGCAAAAATTAATGTGCCCATCAGTACTTTTCTGAAGTATGCCATAAGAAAACATTGCTTCGGCAACCGTTGGCCAACTACCGAGAATGCGTCCTGGCGCTGATACCTTGCCCTGATGCTTCATATGATCTGAAAGTGCATAAAGCGCTGCGTCAATCTGCTCGGAACTGATGCCCGCCTTTTCAAGAACCATGCGACGATTCTGCCAGAAGCGGCGCATCAATTCTGTAGCAGATCGAAAGTCGGGTACAGTGGTGGTGCTCTTCAACCCCATCCACATTGCCAAGTTTTGGGGGCACGAGAGGATTTGCTTCTGATGTTCCGTCATTTGGCTCCCAGAAGGACCGATAACCTTATCCAGCATTTCTCTTGAAAATGCTTTAACTTCCACTTTAACGAAATCCTGACCGGGTTGATTTCGCAACCAGTTCTTTATCTCCGGATCATTCTCCAGATCATAGGTACGGCAAGAAAGAACGACGGCAATCTGCTTTCCACTTTGACGCAACGATTGCACCTGCCTCATCAATTCTTTGCATACATCAAGGGCATTGGTAGAATGGGCGCATGTCCAGCGTATGGCATCGAGCTGATCCAGAATCAGCACGCACTGACGCTCGCCGGCAAGACCGGCAAGACAATACGCGGGGGAGTCCGGCAAACCCATATCTTTTCCAAACTGAGATGCATTGTACTGAGGGTCACGCCGGTCAAGGCGTATCGGAAGATATGGTATGTCTTTCGCCTGCAAGTACCGGGTAAGTTCATAAAGCACAGCGCTTTTGCCATAACCCTTTGTACCATGCAGAATAATATCCTTTTTTTCTTCGAGGGCGCCAAGAAGGAGATTGGTTTCTTCCCGCGGGATGAGGGTGCCACCTACCAGTAGAGGCAAAACGGACTCCTCGAACTGTCGCTGTAATTCCTCGATGGCGGGTGCTATGCGCGAATCATATGCTAAAAGTTTGGGATGGATTTCATATGCCGCCAAGTGCGCTCGCAATTTGTCCGCATAGATTGGCTTTCTATACGTATCATTGCTCTCAGGATAGGTCATTAAGGTTGAAACTACTACGTCAGGATTCCCTGTCAGCAAATAACCAACACGGCTGATCAAGTCTTGCCGATCATTGGTGTATAGAATGAACTGTGTCCGTCGGAGGTAACCAAACGCCTTGGCGCGATCATTTGCCTGATCGGGATCAAGCGCAATTGCATGACAGAATTGTTGAAAAACACGTCTCCGCGCTTCTCCTACAGCTTGCACCTGGTGATTATAGAAATCTTCAGAGTTGTTGTTAGAAAAACTCCGGGCGCTGTTGCAAACGTCTTGAAACGTTGTAGATCCTACTCCCGACACAATCGCAAACTCATTTTGAGGATTTTCGTCCAACCGGGCTTTCAAATGATTGAGAATGCCTCTGGCCTTCAAATCGCTTATTTGCCAAGATTCTTTACTTCCATTACGGGCTTTGCACTGCTGTGCCTGTCGGATACCGTCATTCTTTTTAATCCATAAATCCACTCCCTCTTCATCATTCCCGATGGCTTCGACGATAACAGAATGGATATCTTCATTTAAAAGTCGAAGAAGCTGTTGGGCAACCCAATGACCTTCATATCTATTGCCTAATTTTTCGGACATTCCACCTGGTTCAAATCCCATCTTACATCTTCCTCTTTGAAGGATCTACATCATCTCACGAGAATCTCCCGATTTTGCAGTAATGACAAAAGCAAAGCATTAACGTCTATTCTGGCGATGCCTAAAAATAATCAAACTACAAAACACCGTCGTGCCAGCCAGGGGAGGTCTCTTCACCATTAAAGTTCTCCTTTGAATGCTCTATCGAGGATGGCGGGTAGGAGGGCGGCGAGTTCGGTGGCGGTCTTTGCCTGTAAACGCTTAAAGCTGTCCACCTCTGCCTGCAACGCGTCCAATTCGGCGACAATGCGGCGCTGCACGGCAAGAGGAGGCTGAACAACACGAAAGGCACGAAGCTGCCTCTGATTGATTGATGCCAGATTGGTTGTTTGTTTCGATGCCTCCTGAAAATACGCCTTACCAATCGGCGAACCAATCAGTGCGGCCAGGAATTCAGGTTCAAAATCATCGCGTCGAGTGCGTACACGGAAGATGTGGTTTTGGTGAATGCAACCTGCAATTTCCTCCCGCCAGATAGTTCCACGCCCAAGTTTATCCCAATCTCCACCCTCTGTGAGAAGAAGATCACCGTAAATCAATCGCCACTTTTCAACCTCGGATTCAAGAACTTCGACATTCTTTATCAGCGAGAGATCAAGATGACCATCTTGGACGTTTGCGACACGTAGATACGGCAGACGAACAGTTTTGCCGGTTAACGTGCGCCCCAAGGTCACTCCTGACATAATCTCAGCAACATCACCAAGCGATCGCTGGGGCCATCTGTCCAGTTTTGGCGTCGCAAAGATGGCATTCACATTCGATGCAACTAAAACTGTTGCTTCCTCGTAAGCTTGTTGCCGGAGGGTGCCGGCCTCGTTAATGTGGGAGGTCAGTTCCTCGATCCGCATCACGATCCGCCGTTGCTCAGATAGAGGTGGGAGGGGAACAGGAATCGACAGCAGGCGTTTGGCCTTCAGTTCTGTCTTTATTCCTCCCGGCACGTATTCAAACAGCAGCTCTTGGAAAAACCTGCTACGGAGCATCCACCACAAAAAACGGACATCGACGTCTCCTCGATTTGGGATGTAAGCTCCGTAGTGGATGGTTGCGGCAATATCCGCTGAAGCGGATTCATCGTAAATAGCTATAGCGCCTTTCGCGGCGTTGATGCCTGAAATGAGCAAATCGCCAGGACGAACCAGAATCATCCCGGTTTTCGTAGAACCATTGCTGCGAAGCTGAAGCTGTCCGGTACCAAAGCTAATTTTTTCGACAATCTTCACGCGACCAGAATCCAGATCATTAGAATCAGGCGTTTCTCGCCGCTCGGTCAGTATTTCCCCCAACCGCACCTTGGGCCAATCGTTCATAGCAGTTCCTTAATGCTTCACTGATGGAATATCTCTATAATTATTAACTTTATCAGTTAGTGCAAAAACTGCAACAATTGGAGGAGCATCTTTTGGTTGGAATACCGAGGTTTCCTCGGACATTGGGTTGTCGGTTCCCGGCAATGTGCATTTCTTGCATATTGCAACCAGCAAGCGTCTCCCTCATGG
>JAUSNQ010000163.1 GCA_030655595.1 Paludibacter sp. | reverse complement strand
TTTTTCAGAGCCTGGAATCATTTTGAAATCGCCCGTAGTTGGGGCGGATTGCCTTATATTGACAAGTATTTGGCACCGGATGATGAAATGAGGTTGCCGCGACTCAGCTATTTGAAGACACTGGAAAGAATCATTCAGGATCTTGACAGTGCTGCAGCTTGTTTGCCGACCGACTGGAATGAAACGGTACAAGGTGGTTTATCAATGAATTCTGCTGTCGGACGTGTTACCAAAGGAGCAGCTATAGCTACAAAATCAAGGGCTTATCTGTATGCAGGTAGTCCGTTGACAACCAAAATTGAAACTGGATCGCCGTTGTACAACAATGAGCTTTGTATAAAAGCTGCAGAAGCCGCATGGGAAGTCATTCAACTGGCGCAACAAGGTGTTTACGAACTGACTCCCTGGGATAAGTACATGGATAATTTCGCAAGTAATGCGATTGGCAGCAATACAATCTGGACAAAAGAAATAATTTGGTCACGATTGAGAAATGCGGTAGGGGCTAATCAGATTCACAATGCTATGGGACGTATCCATAACAGTCAGAGATTTGGAGGAAACGGGGTTGTTACCAGTGCTACCCTCAATCAGGTTGAATTATATGAAACTGTATCAGGATACGCAATTAATGATGCTCCGGCAAGTGATTTTGATCCATTGAAACCCTGGTCGAACAGAGATCCCCGTTTACTCAGAACAATTTTGGTAGATGGTGTGAAATGGGTTGAAGCTCAGAACAATGCTCAAGCCTATGTGCAATTATATTCATCGGGTGGAACCAGTGCTACCGGAGCAGGTTTAGATATGAATCCGGGTACTACTTCAGGCTCAATGACAGGCTTCTTAATTAAAAAATACATTCCGTATGGTGTCAATAGCATTGATAGTAAATGGGCGCAATATCGCTATCAGGTTCCTTTCATTCGTTTGGCTGAGATGTATCTGATTTATGCTGAAGCTGTGAATGAGGTTTATGGACCTAATGTTGCACCTCCTTTTGCTACTATGACTGCGGTGCAGGCTATTAATATTATCAGAAATCGGGTTAAACTTCCAGTTGGTGAGGATATCACGAAACCTTCCGAATTGTTTGTCTATGGTAGTGCTTCCCTTCCGGATGTGTTACCTCAATATTCAAGTTCTAAGGAAGTGTTCAGAAACAGGATTCGTAATGAAAGAGCTGTTGAGTTGGCTTATGAAGGTCACCGCTGGTTTGATCTGAGAAGATGGTATTTGTCGCATTTGCCAGAATATAAAGTAAGATATAAATGTATATTCGATAAAAATCATACTTTCTTCAATAAAGAGATTTTATTTGAAGGAATATTCGAAGAAAAACATTATTGGCTGCCTTTCAAGAGAAGTGATGTGAATCAATATGCTGCATTCAATCAAAATCCCGGTTGGGAATAGTACTAACTTTATCAATAATACCTGATATGAATCAATCAAAATTAATAATCATTTTCTTGCTTATTGGATTTTCACTAACGCAGTATCATATCCAAGCACAAGGGAAAGGAAAAGCGAAAGAAAGGACTATCTCCATCTCATCAACAATTGTAGATGAACAGGGAACTCCAGTGAGAAATGCTGTCGTACATGCTCACGAAGGTAAAATTACAGTAAGAACTGACCGGAATGGAAAGTTCTCTTTTAAAACTGTACCAAACGATGAATTGTTGATCGAAGCCGAAGGTTATGAATCTCGCGTAATTGCTGCTTCTGCAGGTGCAGTTTCGCAGATTATGATGACTACATTACCTTTCCATTTGGGCGAAAGAGATGATGTGCATATCCCGTTTGGCGACATGAAAAAAAGACGTATTACGGGTGCTGTAACGGAGATTGACGTTGAAAAATTAGAAGATATCTATTCAGTCTGGAATTACTCCTCGTTACTCAGATCTGAAGGTTTCGGACTCATCGGAGCGAATAATTTAAGAGGAAATGGATATACGGTAATTATTGACGGATTTGTCCGTGACGGAAACTCTTCGGTTTCAGCATTGAGTGATTTGATCAATTCATCCGAGATTGCGAAAATTACACTCTTGAAGGACGTGACTTCCCGATTACTCTATGGATCCCTGTCGGATGCCGGTATAATTTCGATTACAACTAAAAGAGGAGAAGCTAATAAACGAAAAATTAATGTCAAGTATGAAGGTTCTGCCGGTTATGCTTTGGCTTATCCGCAGTATTTAAAGTCTTCAGATTATATGTACTTATACAATGAAGCTTTGAGAAATGATGGAATTGCAATACCAAAATACTCTGCCGATGAAATTCAGAATACAATTGCAGGAGTCGATCCGGTACGCTATCCAAATCAAGAGTATTATAATTCAACTTTCTTGCGTGATATGAAACCGCAACACAGGGTATCTGCCGAATTTAGCGGAGGAAACAACACGGCTCAGTATTATTTGAACTTTGGCTGGTACAACACCAATTCCATGCAAACCATGGGAGAGGCTGACAAACAGACAACAAACAGGTTGAATGTGCGTGGAGCTGTTGATGTGAAAGTGAATGATTTCATTAAAGTCAATATCGGAGCTTTAGCTTATTTTAATGCTTATCATGGAGCCAATTACAGCAACCAGAATTTCTGGGGTCTTTCAACTTCTGAGCGACCTAACGCCTATCCTTTTTTGATTCCGATTGATAGAGTTGTTGCGGCAGACCAAAAATTGGTAGAGGATGCGATGGCTCAACGTTCAGTTATAGATAAGATGTATCTGGTCGGTGGAAATTCGCAATTTACTCAGAATATTTACGGTGATTTATTGCTGGGTGGATATAGTAACACAATTGATCGAAATTCTGAATTGAATATTGGCGTCGATATCAATTTAGATCAGTTAGTGAGTGGTCTGAAATTCAAAAGTTATTTGGGCTATGATAACTACAATGCTTATCGCATTTCTCAGAATAATACTTATGCTGTGTATGAACCTACTTTTTTAGCAAATGATAGCATTTCTGTCAAAGCGATTGGAACAAATAACTTTGTGGGATCACAAAGTATCGGATCTGTGAACTTTTACAGACGATTGGGTTGGTCAAATACCTTGAATTATGAACAGACATTTGATGATGTACATGATTTGAATATCACAGCTATGTCGTTGCTCAGTACTTACAAACAAAATAATTTTATCTATACCGAAAAAGCAATCAACTTCGGATTAAGAGCGAATTATATGTTTGATAATAAATATATTGCCGAGTTGAATGGGATGCTTGTAGGTTCACCCCGCTTTGCGAAGGGTAACCAATGGGGTTTTTCTCCGGCAGTGGGTCTGGGTTGGATTGTCTCGGAAGAAGACTTTTTAAGCGACAATCAATCATTGGATTATCTAAAGCTCAAAACTTCTTATGGCAATACCAAAACGGATTATGACGATGCACTTGCTGATTATTATTTATACCAAAACGTGTACAATGTAGGCGGAACTTACAATTATGGAGACGCTTTAGGTCAAAATGGTTACTTGGTCGTTCAAACAGGTAATC
>JAUSNQ010000162.1 GCA_030655595.1 Paludibacter sp. | reverse complement strand
GCAAACATTTATTGAAACAGGATTTTCAAAAATTCCTATTTACAAAGAGAATATCGATAATATCATCGGATACATTCATTCTTCTGAAATGTTTGAACATCTCAATGAGTGGAAAAAATACATCAAACCAATACCGATTGTTCCTGAAAATATGACCGCTCATAAATTGATGAAGCTGTTTATGCAAGAGAAAAAAAGTATTGCCATTGTTGTAGATGAACATGGGGGAACTAATGGCATTATCACTTTGGAAGATATCATTGAAGAAATCTTTGGAGAAATTGAAGACGAACACGATAACCGCGAATACATTGCAAAACAACTGAATGAAAACGAATATTTACTTTCCGGCAGGATGGAAGTGCAACTGGCCAATGAAAAATTCGGACTGGATATTCCTGAATCAGATAGTTATGAAACCATAGCCGGATTTATCCTGCACCACCATCAACACTTTCCGAAGATAAATGAAGTTATCATCATCGGAAATTTCAGTTGCAGATGTATCAAAGTAACCAATAACAGAATTGAATTAATCAAATTATTTTTGGGCAGTTAAAATAAATTCCGTATATTCGTGCCCTCAAAAAAAACAAGTATAATTGTCTAAACAAATACATTTCAAGTTAATAAAATGGCAACATTAGAGAAAATCAGAAGTAAAGGAGTTTTGCTTATTGTAGTGATAGGAGTTGCATTGGTTTCATTTATTGTAGGTGACTTTCTGACACAGGGGTCAAGCTTTTTCAATAAATCCAGAGAAACCGTTGCAGAAATTAATGGAGAATCAGTCAATATACTTGATTACCAAGACTTATTAGATCAGATTGTTGTTTTTCAAAAATATGAAACCGGACAGGCAGATATCGACGAACAGACGATGCAACAGATTCGGTCTTATGTATGGGATCAGATGATTCGCGAAAAACTGCTTTTGGACGAAGCTGAAAAGATGGGATTGACAGTCAGCAAGGAAGAGCTGTCGGACAACCTGATTGGCAATAAAATACATCCGATGATTCAGCAACGTCGATTTTTCGCTGACGAATCAGGCAGATTCAGTCGGGCATTATTGCTTCAGTTCTTGAATTTTAAGGATGATGTGCCTACCGACGCACAAATGGAACAACTCTTGAGCGATTACAAAAAACTATGGATATTTCTTGAAAAAACAGTTAAGTTTTCTCTTTTACAGGAAAAATACAATATACTTATTACCAATTCTGTTTCAACAAACAGCGTTGAAGCCAAAGCAAACTTTGATGTCAACCTGGCAAATTACGATGTGAATTATATCGTTCAACCTTACTTTTCAATTCCTGATACTGATTTCTCGGTAACAGAAAAGGAAATCAAAGAAAGGTATAACAAACAAATGACGCAATACCTTCAGGAACCAAACGTTTCAATCAGCTTTGTGAGTTTCAATATCCAACCCAATGAAGAAGATTTTGCAAACGCAGAAAAATTCATCAACGACCTGAGAGAAGATTTTGCAACTACAGATGAAGTTGTTGAATTGGTAAACAGCAATTCAGATACCCCTTATACCGGTCGCAATTATACCGAAAGAACAGTGCCATTGGGACTGAAAAGTTTTGCCTTCTCAGGAAAAAAAGGAGATGTGATTGGTCCGTTGTTTGAAAACAATACGTATACCATGGCGCGCATCATGGAAACCGGCATCATGATTCCTGACTCAGTAAAATTGAGACATATCTTTTTGTTGACTTCAGAGGAAGCCAAAACCGATAGCATTGTACGTGCAGTCAAAGGTGGAGCAAATTTTGGAGAATTAGCAAGGAAATATTCTGCTGTTAAGCAAACTGCTGATAATAACGGCGAAATCGGATGGATTTTAGATGGAGATCAGGCTTTAGATAAAGATATTCTGCGTGATGCATTTGCGAAAAGTTCTAATGAAGTTTTTACTTTCAAAAATGCTCAAGGTACACAAATCATCCAAATCATGGAGAAAACGGCTCCCAAAGCCAAAATTAAATTGGCCATTCTGGAGCGCAGTGTTATTGCCAGCTCTAAAACCGAGAGTAAGATCTTCAACGAAGCTAAACGGTTTGCTGCCGGTTTGAAAGCAGCGGATTTTGACAGCATTGCCCGCGAAAACAAATACATTGTCCGTCAGGCCAACGAAGTGCTCCAAACCAATGATAAAATATTGAATATCCCGCAATCACGTCAAATTGTCCGTTGGGTTTTTGAGAACTCCAAAGGAACCGTTTCGGATGTATTTGAATGCGAAAAAGAATTGATTGTGGCTGCAATTACCGATGTTAGCAAATCTAAATACAGACCGATCAACAAGGTATCTAATCAAATCAAAAGCGAAATTATCAGAGAGAAAAAAGCTGCCCGCATGATTGAAAACATGAACGGCTTGTTAAAAAACGGAACTACAATTGAAGATTTGGCTCAAAAACTTGAGTTGGAAGTTAAAACAGCCGTGGGAGTTAATTTTAATTCGTATCAATTTAGCATGGAAGGATTCGAGCCTGCTGTTTTAGGTAAAACAACATCACTCAAAGCCAATCAGATATCAAGTCCTATCAAAGGAAATGCAGGTGTGTTTGTCGTACAAGCTACAAACATTCAACAAAATGAAATGACATTTGATGTTGCTTCGGAAAAGCAAAATCTTGCTTCACGATTCAAATACACTTTACCAAATTCTATCATGATGAATTTGAGGGATAATGCAGATATTGAAGACAACAGACTGATCTTCTATTAACACAATTCACATAAGGAACAAGTGACGGGGTGAAGTATTTTCATCCCGTCATTTTTTTGATTGCTATAGATTATGTACTTTTGACAAAATAATTTTTAATATGACTAAAATTCCATTACTCGGAAAAACATTGGAGGAACTCTCTGCTATTGCCACAGGGCTTGGCATGCCTTCATTTACAGGGAAACAGCTTTCTGAGTGGATTTACAAGCAAAGAGTTAACTCTATAGCGGAAATGACCAACATTGCTGCCAAAAACAGAACCTTGTTAAATGAGGAATATGAAGTCGGCAGATATGCTCCTATTGAAGAACAGGCCTCAATCGACGGCACAAAAAAATACCTTTTCAAAACGCAACAGGGTCATTTAATTGAAAGTGTATTTATTCCGGAAGAAGACAGATCAACGCTTTGCATTTCGTCGCAAGTGGGATGTAAAATGAATTGCCTGTTTTGCATGACCGGTAAACAAGGTTTCGGGGCACAACTCACCGCACACGAAATTTTAAACCAGTTCTACTCCATACCAGAATCAGAGCAACTCACGAATTTAGTTTTTATGGGGATGGGTGAGCCATTAGACAACATGATCAACTTACTGCAAACACTTGACATACTGACAGCTGAGTATGGTCATGCCTGGAGCCCCCGACGTATTACCGTCTCAACCATCGGATTAATTCCCGGCTTGAAAGTTTTTATGGAAAAATCCAATTGTCATTTGGCAATCAGTATGCACTCCCCTTTTGCGGAAGAGCGTCTGAAATTGATGCCAATTCAAAAAGCATATCCATTAAGCGATGTGCTCACAGAATTGCGAAAATACGATTTCAGCAAACAAAGGCGTGTTTCGTTTGAATACATCATGTTCGACGGCTTGAATGATACCACCCGGCACGCATTAGAGATGGTGAAAGTTTTAAGAGGCATCGACTGCAGGGTAAACCTGATTCGTTTCCATGCCATCCCGGGAGTAGAATTAAAATCTTCAGGCGAAAGCAAAATGGTTGCATTCAGAGATTACCTGACCAACAACGGTATTACAAGCACCATCCGTAGATCACGGGGAGAAGATATTTTTGCAGCCTGTGGCATGCTCAGCTCCTCGAAACATGCTTAACGCCCTTGATTAGACTGATTTTTTTTACAATCTGATCCAATTCCTTGTTATCGCTTACCATGACGGTCAGATTGCCCTGAAACAAGCCTGCTTGGGAGTCAATGGAGATGGAACGCAAAACAACCTGCTTTTCTTTTGAGATTAATGAAGTGATGTTGGCAACAATACTGATATCATCATGTCCGACAATGCGGAGGGTGATAGGATATTGCGAACCCACTGATTTTCCTGACCAACGCGCTTTTACAATGCGATATCCGAATCGGGAGATCATTTGTGGTGCATTGGGACAGTCGATTCGGTGAATTTTAATACCCCCTACAACCGAGACAAAACCAAAAACCTCATCTCCAAAAATCGGATTGCAGCATTTGGCAAGCTTGAAATCAACATGTTTTAAATCCTGACCGATAATCAGTACATCTTCTTTGCCCGTAGTATCAGGAACCGGAGCTTCTTTACTGAAACTTTCAGCACTGCGTATTTCAACAGGCACATCAAAAGCTTCCTTCTTTTCGAGTTCCAAATAACTTTCTTTTACCTCCAGCAGGTCTAATTTTTCAGAAGCCAAATCCTGATAAAAGTCACTGACGGTTTTATATCCCTTCTTTTTGGCAAGTTTCGAGATTTTGCCTTCTTCAAGATCAATCTTCCAGTTTTTAAATCTGCGTGACAAAATCTCACGACCCATTTCAGCATCCTTAAATTCAATTTCCTTGAGCGATTGACGAATTTTATTTTTTGCTTTAGATGTTGTAACAATTTTCAGCCACGACTGATTGGGTCGCTGTGTTGGAGCAGTAAGGACTTCAACCTGATCGCCGTTGTTCAGCACATATTTGATGGGCATGTTTTTCCCGTTCACCCTTGCTCCAACACATTTGGAACCTAAACCGGAATGAATAGAAAAAGCAAAATCAAGGGCAGTAGCACCTTTCGGAAGTTTATGTAAATCACGATTTGGGGTAAAAACAAACACCTCTTCATCATATAAATTCATTTTGAACTCATCCATGAAATCAACGGCATTGAGATCAGGATTCTCAAGGATTTCACGGATGCTTTTAAGCCACTCATCCATACCCGACTCACCCTTGATTCCTTTGTATTTCCAGTGAGCAGCTAAACCTTTTTCGGCAACTTCATCCATCCTGGTAGTACGAATCTGAACTTCCACCCATTTGTTTTGGGGACCCAACACCGTGGTATGCAAGCTCTCATACCCGTTGGATTTTGGAATTGACAACCAATCACGCAATCGTTTTGGATTAGGCTGATACATATCTGCAACAACAGAGTAAGCCTGCCAGCATGCTGCTTTTTCCTTCTCAGGGGGAACATCAAAAACAATCCGGATGGCGAATAAGTCATAAATATTTTCAAATGCTGTGTTCTGCTTTTTAATCTTGTTGTAGATGGAATGGATGGATTTTGTCCGCCCTTTGATGGAAAGCGGATAACCCATAGCCGAAAGCTTTGCTTCAAGGGGAATGATAAATTCACGGATATACTTGTCCCTTGACTTTTTAGTTTCATTTATTTTTTGTGCTATCTCCGAATAAATCTCCCGATTGGTGTGTTTCAACGATAAATCTTCCAATTCAGTTTTGATCGCATACAAACCCATTCTGTGGGCCAGGGGTGCGTATAAAAAAGAACACTCACGGGCAATGTTTTGGCGTACATCTTCCGGATACTCCTGCAAGGTACGCATGATCTGCATTTGTTCTGCAATGACAATCAGAATTACACGAACATCCTCAGCAAAAGAAAGAAAAAGTTTTCTGAAATTTTCAGATTCTAAGGATGCGCTTTTGGCATATAACTCACGCACACGCAATAAACCCAAAATCACGGTATGTACCGGAGTATTGAATTTCTTTTCAATTTTCGCCGTCGTAATTTGCTTGTCCCGTACCAGTTCATAAAGCAAAAAAGACAAAACAGCCGTTTTACCTAATCCAACTTCATCCAATAAAATCTCAACCACAGCAAACTTATACAAAACGGCATCAGTTTGCAAAGCATTGGATTTTCCGGTCTGTTGGTAATACTGCTTTAATAAACTTTTCAACTCAATTCGTTCATCAGCAGAAAACAACTTGGGGTGTAAATGTAAGAAGCGAATATATCGATGAACAATGGAAGTGTTTGTATCAGCGCGCATGTTGTATAATGGTTGTATCATAAATTGATGCTTGGTGCAAATATACTACAGATTTGTAAAGAATTAAAAGATTAACCCGAAAAAAGCTCAAAATAAAATCAAATATGGCAGCTAACTAAAAATAAATCAAAAAAACCAGCCGGATAATTGGGAAGATTGGATTTTCTTTTTAAATTTGCATGCTGAAAAAAAAATACTCAATTAAATCTCGTTGAATCGCTTAAATACTTTTAAATACAAATAAATGAAAACAACAATCAAAACTTTACTGATACTTGCGATCATAGCACTTGCCTATTTTTGCTTCATGAGTGTAATGACACCCATTAGGTTTGAGAGAGTAAGAGCCGAAAGAGAAAAAGTAGTGATTCAAAACCTCATGAGCCTGAGAGCAGCTCAATTGGAACACAGAGATCAAAAAGGTTATTACACTGGCGATTTAGATTCTCTGATTAATTTCATCAAAACAGGAAAAAAGAAAATGGTACTGAAGGAAGGCACATTAAGTGATTTACAACTTCAGGCCGGTCTTACCGAAGCAAAGGCTGTAAGTATCATTCGAAAAGGAAATAAAAAGGAAATTGCTGAATTCGGACTGGAAAACTTCCGCAGGGATACAAGTTCAGTTAGTTTAATCGAGGCCCTATACGGAACAGTTTACAACGAAAAGAACATTGAAAAATTAAAATACATTCCTTTTTCTGAACAAGTTCCTTTCGAAGTTGAGTTAAACAACAATTATGTGAGCTCGAATAACATTTCAATACCTTTGTGTGAAATACGTGCTCCATACCGGACATTCTTATTCGATGTTAACCGTCAGGAAGCATTGAATCTGATCGACCTTCAGGAGAAAATGGACAAATACCCTGGTATTAAAGTAGGTGCGGTAACAGAACCAAACAATTTTGCAGGCAACTGGGAATAATTGTTAAAACGGGGAAATATGCATGATAACCTCGTCGACAACCAAAATAGTTTATCCATCCGGATTTATTCGGATGGATTTTCTGTTTTCTGTGAAACTGACTTCTACACATTGATTCCGGAGGTTTTTTGCAATTCCGAGTCAATAAGAGGATTCTTAAAACTACAACATCCTGATCTACCTGAAAACTGGCACATCTGTCAATCTACAATTGAAAATCAACAAAGTGTACTTGTTTACGCATTGCATAAAGATTTATTTTCATCTTTCGATAAAACTTTCAACCAAATACAGGTAAAACATCATCTCCAGGGTGTCATCGACAAACTTGTTGCATCAAATGAAGACATGATTATTGTATGGGTCAGACAGCAAAAGGTTGATTTTGTTGTTTATAAAGAAAACAGCATTTGCTTATTGAACAGTTACGACTATAAAACAAATGAAGATATTGTATATCATGCCCTGAATATCTATAATCAATTCAAGCTCGATCCGGAGAAATTCAAAATAACGACATACAGTCATGATAGCATGCCTCTCGAATTGTTGATTAAAAGTTACATAACAAACGTTGTTTGCAAATCAATACAATCAGAATATGAGGATTATCAGCGGAAAATATAAAGGAAGGCGCATTCAGGCAAGCAGCAAAATCACGGCTCGTCCAACAACTGATTTCGCAAAAGAAGGATTGTTTAATTTGTTAAATAACAGAATCGATTTTGAAGGAATTCGTATGCTCGATTTGTTTGCCGGAACCGGCAGTATTGGTATCGAGTTTATCTCAAGAGATTGTAAACATGTTGTTGCAGTAGAGCAAAACGAAAAACATTGCGCTTTTATTCGTAGAATCACACAGGAATTAAAAATTGACAACCTCACTTTACACAAAGCAGATGTATTTAAGTTCATACCCACCTGTCACGCAAAATTTGATTTGATCTTTGCCGACCCTCCTTATGATTTAGAAAAGCTGCATGAAATACCTGATCTAATTTTCAAACACACCTTGTTGGAAGAAGATGGTATATTAATCGTAGAACATTCGGGAAAAGAAAATTTCGAACAACATCCCTACTTTTATTTCCATCGAAATTATGGCAACGTAAATTTTAGTTTCTTTGAGAACAAGAAAAAAAGTACTACTGAGGAATGATTGGAGTTTTCAGTTTAAAATTGTGTGAATTTGAACCAAAACCAGTATCGAAAACAGCATCAGAAACTACGGCAAATTCCAATCTGGCATCCAAAGAAGGTTTTAAGGCTACATATTGAAAAGGAAAAATCAAAGAACCATACTTAGCTTCCATCAGAAATATTCCTTTATCATATTGTGAATTAACAGTGAAAATTGTATCCATTGAAGCCGAATCCGGTAAAATTAATGCAGCGACACTATCCGGCCTATGCAATAAATAAAAAGCGGTCAGTTTATTGGCATAAGCTTCCAATCGCAAAAAAAATCTGATGGTATCACCTACGCTGATGGTATCCATGATAAAAACACCGGGTTCGCTTGTATAATAGCTATTCAGCGTATCCAGCTTGTTATTTACAGGGTTTTGAATGAAAAATATACCGGGGGTGTAATTCGATTCTCCTGAAAAATCACAGGAAGCAAAAACGAGGGTAAATAATACCAACAAATATACAATGTGTTTCTTCATATAAAAAATTTTTAGTCGCCCTAACACATCAAAAATTATGCCTAAACCCCTCTTTATACGCAATGATTGTCATGCAACTTATATTGGGTATTGATTTGTTCGGATTTAAATTGAAAATAAGTATCTTTGCAAAAAATTAAAAACATGCAAATCATCAAATATCCCCCACGCGAAACATGGACCAGTATTTTAGCACGTCCGGTATTCGACAGTTCTACACTATTTGAAACTGTTCAAAAAGTATTGGATGATGTCCGGGAACATGGGGACAAAGCAGTAAAAGCATATACCGAGCAATTCGATCATGTCACTATTGATGCTATCGAGGTCACGAAAGTTGAAATTGAAGCAGCTGAGCAATTAATTCCATCAAACCTCAAGCAAGCAATTGAAATGGCACGACGGAATATCTGGAAATTTCATTCGGAACAACAACCCGACCTGAAAGAAATTCAAACATCTCCCGGAGTTTACTGTTGGCAAAAAGCAGTAGCCATCGAAAAAGTAGGGTTATACGTCCCGGGAGGTACTGCCCCTTTGTTTTCAACTGTTTTGATGCTCGGTGTACCTGCAAAAATTGCAGAATGTAAGGAAATCATTCTTTGTACACCTCCTGATAAAAACGGAAATATTCATCCTGCCATTTTGTATGCGGCTCAAGTCGCAGGCGTTCATCGTATTTTCAAGATTGGCGGAACACAGGCAATTGCAGCCATGGCTTACGGGACTGAAACAGTCCCAAATGTTTATAAGATATTCGGTCCGGGCAATCAATATGTTACTGCCGCCAAGCAACTAATCTCCTTGAAAGGAGTAGCCATTGATATGCCCGCCGGTCCATCAGAAGTAGAAGTTATTGCAGATGATGATTCCAATCCAGCTTTTGTAGCAGCAGATTTGCTCTCACAGGCGGAACATGGCGTTGACAGTCAATCTATTTTGATCACAATCAGTGAAAAAATAATTGACAAAGTCCTGGAAGAAATTGAAATTCAAATCGCAGAGCTACCCAGAAAAGATTTTGCACGCAAGGCACTCGAAAACAGCAAGATTATTTTATTGAACAGTCTGGAAGAAGCCGTTGAAATGACGAATGCCTATGCACCAGAACACTTGATTATATCAACCAAATACTACAAAGGAGTCGCAGCCAATATTGTAAATGCAGGATCAGTCTTTTTGGGTAATTACACACCCGAAAGTGCCGGTGATTATGCATCCGGAACCAACCACACTTTACCTACAAATGGTTATGCAAAAGCATACAGCGGAGTCAATCTGGATAGCTTTATCCGAAAAATAACTTTTCAGGAGATAACCAAAGAAGGATTAACCAATTTAAGCAATGCCATCATCCTCATGGCTGAGCACGAGAACTTACAAGCACACAGCAATGCGGTAAAAATCAGATTGGAGGAAGAAATCGAAGAAGAAGACTATTAAAATGATAGATATTAACAAATTACTCAGGAAAAATATCGCCACCTTGCAACCATACTCTTGTGCAAGAGATGAGTTTAAAGGAGAAGCGTCTGTATATTTAGATGCCAATGAAAATCCTTACAACGCTCCTTTCAACCGCTATCCCGATCCGTTGCAGTGGAAAGTGAAAGAAGCTATATCAGAAATCAAACAAGTTCCTGTTGAGAATATTTTCTTAGGTAACGGCAGCGACGAACCCATTGATTTGCTTTACCGGGCTTTCTGCGAACCCCGCATCGACAATGTGGTTGCAATGGAGCCGACTTACGGCATGTATAAAGTGAGCGCAAACATCAATGATATTGAATACCGCAAAGTGCTGTTGCATGAAGACTTTGATTTCAAGGCTGATGAGATGTTGCAAGCTGCGGATGAAGACACCAAGTTGATGTGGCTCTGTTCTCCTAACAACCCTACCGGCAACAGTTTAAATCAAGAAGAAATTGTCAAATTACTGAAATCATTCAAGGGAATTGTAGTTCTGGATGAAGCTTACATTGATTTTTCATCTAAATCAGGATTTGCAAAGAAATTGCTTGAGTTTCCGAACTTAGTCATCCTGCAAACATTTTCCAAAGCCTGGGGAAGTGCTGCCATACGCCTCGGCATGGCGTTCGCTTCCGTTGAAATTGTACAGGTGCTGAATAAAATCAAATATCCATACAATATCAACATACTCACACAAAAACAGGCATTAAAAGCCTTGCAGGAAAAAGAGCAGGTCAGCAACTGGGTACAAACACTCACAACGGAAAGAGCATGGCTGATTGAAGAACTTAAAAAACTCAATATCATCAAACACATCTACCCTACCGATGCCAATTTTGTTTTAGTTAAAGTGGATGATGCCAATGCTGTTTATCAATATCTTGTCAACAAAAGCATCATCGTAAGGAACCGCAACACGGTATCTTTGTGTTTGGGGTGTATTAGGATTACTGTTGGGACAAGAGAAGAAAATGCGATACTGATTGAGAATTTGAAAGGTATTTATACCATATAAGTCATATAAGTAGCATATAAGTTTTTTGCAGCTAACTTACTTCTTATCAATCACAAATTCAGTTTCAAACCCACATAAAACGAACGTGGCAACGACGGACCGTAGACGTAGCCTGCATCACGGGTTTCACCTGTGTCGAAGTCATTTTGAAAACTGTTGAAAATATTTTGAATTCCACCATTTAACTGCAATTTGGTGCCTTTACTTAATTTGAAATCATAAGCGATTTTCAAGCCAAGATCGAAGAAGTCAGGTGTCCATACTTCTTTATCATCTTCAACTTCAACCCCGAAATGCTGCACAAGCATACTGCCGGTATAGATACCCGATAAAGCAACGGTCATCTGCCTCAAAGGATTATAGGAAGCAGTCATATATCCGTAAAGATTAGGTGAGCGGAACATTTCGCGACGAGCTTCGAGATTAGGGTTTTCACTCCAACTTTCCGCCTCTTTATACAAACTCTGCTGAATGGTGAATCCTGCTTGAAGATTTGTTTTGGAAGAAGGAATTACTTTTCCTTCGATATTGATACCTTTTACTACCGCGCCAGAACCATTCTTACGCATAAGCAGAGGATTACCGATTGAATCCGAACCAGCTTCTGCAAGATAGAACACATCATCAATATCGGTGTAGAAGCCTTCAATCAGCAAGTTAGTTTGAATCTTGCCGAAATTTTGATAAAAATCGGCTGACAGACTGTAACTTCTTGAATGTTCGGGCTTCAATTCCGGATCGAGCACGATAATCTGCACTTCACCACCAACTGCCGTTAAATGCAAATCCTCATCGAAAGCCTGTGGTGCACGGAAGCCTTCGGCGTAGCTGGCACGCAAATTAACCCATTCTTTCGGATTGTAACGCACATTCACTCTCGGACTGAAAATTGGTTTTTCAATCTTATTATGCTGATCATAGCGCATTCCCAGCAACAAACTCAATTGCTTATTTTTCCATTCATTCTGCAGGAATATACTTTTGATGTCCATTTCTTGATCAATCTGGCGTTCATAAGCAAATTGCTCGTCAGTCAGCATGTTGTAATTATACTCAGCGCCAACCGTCAAATCTGATGGCATAAACAACAGTTTGTCGAACGAATAAGCATACTGCGCACCGACCACATAGGATATATCGTTTGTTAGTCCGTAAGCATTCGGATCTTGTCCTGCTCCATAATAACTGTCTCTTTTAATTTTCTGAGCTGAAGAAAACACATTCAGACGATGTTTATAATCCGGTGTGAAGAAGTCCCATTTAACGCCACCGGTATTGATATTATGATCGGTTTGCTCAGTAATATCCGCCTGATGTGCCGGCAAATCCAGGTTATTCCCCCCTCTGCGGAATTCACCTAAGTTATGATATTCAAGCGTAAGTTTACTTTGATCACTTGTTTTGAAGTATGACCGAAAACCGATATTCTGAGCAGTAATCAGTCCGATTTCTGTAAAACCATCGCCATTGGCGTCCCATCCCTCGCGCTGACGGGAAGAGCCGTAGATACTAACTCCCGAACGGTAATCATCCGAAACCAAAGCTGCATTAACCAAGGTATTAATATCCGCAGAAGAACCACCGATAAACATGGTGGAATTACTAAGTGACAAGGAACTACTCAAGGGTTCTTTCGTGATGATGTTGATTGTACCTGCAATGGCATTCGATCCAAACAAAGCAGAACCACCGCCACGTACTACTTCTACACGATCAATCATGTTGGCCGGAATCTGTTCGATGCCATACACACCTGCAAGTGCACTAAAAATCGGACGGCTATCGATTAGTATTTGTGTATATGGACCTTCCAGTCCGTTTATTCTGACTTGCTGAAAACCGCAATTTTGACAGTTATTCTCAACACGAAGTCCCGGCTGGAAGTTCAAACCCTGCGCCAGACAAACAGAATTAGTGTTGTCAAACATTTTACCGGTAATCACATTCACAATATTAGGCGCTTCCCTGCGTTTTGTTTCATTTCTGTTTGCCGAAACAACAATATTATCCAGCATCACGGCATCTTCTTCCATATCGAAATTTAACTCGATAGACTTACCACTTTCCAACAGGATTTTTTTCTCTATACTTTTATAACCCACTCCTGAGACAACGATTGTCAGCTCATCTGCCGGCAGGTTACGCAGGTAAAAATGCCCGGTCGCATCCGTAGCAGTTCCAATGGTACTTCCTTTGATTCTGATTGTGATAAAACCCACATGTTCCTGCGTGTTTTTATCAACTGTATGTCCAAAGATATTGGCATCAGTCTTTCTAACACGTGAAGTTGTGTTATCAAGAGATTCATCAACAACAAACTGAGTTTGTGAGAATATGGATGCAGACACACAAAACAGGACAATAAATATTTTAAATTTCATCTTTATAAAATTATCTGATTAATTACAAAACCACCTATCCGAAACATGGATTCCGGATAAAAAAACATGACAATGCAGTGTGCATGCCATTGAAAAAAGTTAATCAGATAATGGGAGGAGGACGGGAAAAACAAGAGATTAAGAAAGCATCAGATCTGAAATGGCTTTTACAGGAAGATGTCAAAACACTTCTCAATACAAAAACAGCCAGCAACAACATCCCTATAAAAAGCAGACTGGTGGTAAAACCCGACAACTTATCGATGAGTTGAAAAGATGCAGATGAGTGTTGGTGATTCGATTCACCGGAAAATGGGTGAGAATGGACAATCAGACGATTGTTTTCATCAGTATGGGCGTGTTTGAAAAAATTAGTGGACGCAAAATAAAAGACAAATAATATTGTCAGCAGATAACCCGTAATTTGTCTATTATTGTTTTGCATTTCGCAAAAAAAATAAATTGATGATTAAATGGATGCAGCCTGAATTGATTAGTGGCTGAAAAGCGTTGCAAAGGTAGTGAATGAAAATAGTTGTGGCAAATAAAAAGCATCCCCATTTTTAGGTATTTTGCATGCTTAAATATTGCAAAATCACCTCATCCCCCTCAAAAAAGCTCCCACATCCATGCGTTTCTTTCCGGAAGTCTGAATTTCTGTCAGCATGATAAAACCATCTTTCAGGGCAATTTTGAGGTGTTTCTTGCCATCAGTATGAACAGAGCCAATTTCAAAATCATGAGAAGATAATTCTTTTTCAGTTTTAAACACTTTACAGATAAGTGGTTCCGGTTGCCCGGGAAGTTGGATTTCAGTCCACGCAGCAGGAGAAGGCGACAAGCCTCTTACTTGATTATGCACATCTTCAACTGATTTTGAGAAATCAATCCGGGTATTGTCTTTAAATAACTTAGGGGCAGGCTTCAAAACAACATCACCGGTTAAAAAGGCTGACTGATTAATGGCATCGACTTTACCTTCTGCAATCAAATCGACCGTCTTTTTTACCATTTGCGCACCCATCACCATCAATTTGTCATGCACGGTACCGGCATCATCTTCATCTTTAATGTCGATTTTCTCTTGCAAAATAATTTTACCCGTATCAATTTCATGGGTCAGAAAAAAAGTTGTAGCACCGGTTTCCTTTTCCCCGTTGATGACAGCCCAGTTGATGGGAGCAGCACCCCGATACTGAGGAAGCAGCGAAGCATGCAGGTTAAAGGTTCCAAGTGGCGGCATATTCCAGACCACTTCAGGCAACATGCGAAAAGCCACGACAATTTGTAAATCGGCTTTTAAAGCACGAAGTTCATCAAGAAAAACCTCATCTTTCAGTTTTTCAGGTTGTAAAACAGGAAGATGGTGCTCAAGGGCATATTGTTTCACGGCAGAGCATTGTAATTTATGTCCGCGACCGGCAGGTTTGTCGGGCATGGTCACCACACCCACCACCTGATATTTATGCTCCACCAGTACTTTGAGGCTTTCGACCGCAAAATCGGGAGTACCCATGAAAACAATACGCATGATATCTAAAATTTGAGAATTAATTATTTCCAACTGATGTATTTAGCTTTGCTGCCCATCCTTCCGAAAGTCATTATATGCATGGTTATCAGCGGCAGTATGACATCAAATAGCAGCAAAGTTAGAAAAAACTTTCTGCCACCGAAATACAAAGAAGTCTTGTTGATGATCAACAACTGCATGACAAACCGAGCAACAAAAAAGACAGAAGCTACAACTGCCAGCATCCAGTTAGCCGACAAGACAGATAAAACAACTAGCGCAATCAATGATAAATAAAAAAGTCCGCGAAGAAACGGTTCAACTACCAACGACAATTTACTTTTCTGACTATAATACGTAGAAACCGACAAATGTCTTTCTTTTTGAAAATGCCAGGATTTAAGGTCTTTCTTCGGATACGACCAGGTAATGCTTTCTAAAGAAGTTTCAATCCTTGTATTAAATTGATTTGCCGCTTGATTAACCATCAAATCATCATCGCCTGAGCGCACATGCAAGGATGCTGCAAAGCCGTTTTGTCTGAAAAAGACCTCTTTGCGATACGCCAGATTCCGACCAACACCCATATATGGTTTTCCTGCTTTGGCAAAACCCAAATACAACAGGGCACTGAAAATCGTATCGTAGGTAATGAGTTTATTTAAAAGTCCTTTTTCCTGGAAATAAGCACCATATCCTAGCACGAATTCAGTTTCGGGTGTAAAGTTTCTGGACATTTTTGCAATCCACAATTTACTTTCAGGCATACAATCGGCATCGGTGAACAGCAACCAGTCGTGTTTTGCCGCCTTGATGCCCAAAGTCAGCGCTAACTTTTTAGTACTCACATTCTTTGCGCCATCCGGAACAAAAGTTGAGCGTAAATGCGGATACATCTTTTTTAAATCGCGTAAGAAAATTTCAGTATCCTCGTCGCCGCCATCATTAACAACAATCACCTCGTAATCGGGATAATCTTGTGATAATATTTCCGGCAGAAACTTTCTTAAATTATCCAATTCGTTTTTAGCGCAAATAATAACAGAAACCGGTAGCTTTTCAGTTTGATAATTTATCTTAGCTTTTTTTTCGTGGTTATTATTCCGGAGAACAATCCGGATATACCTGATATAGAAGTACAACTGAAAAATAAACGTCAGAATCAATACCGAAAGCAGAATTAACTCCGCAGATGAAAAAACAAAACCATACAAATAAAACATATGTCTTTTATTATCAAATACATACACACTAATAGCAAGCCAAGATATTACCCTCGCAAATTTAGCATTTATTTCGTTAAAACGAATGACTAAAAAGCGAAATTTTATTCAAAATTAATATATGCTTCAATCTTGGCTAAAGTTGAATCATTTAACTCTGACAATTTGGATAAATCTCCTATTTCAGATAGCTTACCCCGCTTTCTTCTTAACTCATAAATTTGTTTTGCCTGATAAAAATTCAGGTAGGGATGTGATTTTAATTTATCAACAGAAGCAGTATTGATTTTAATTTTTTGAATTAAGGTCTGATCAATGTAACAAAACGGCTTAATTCTTTCATAATTCTCCGTCGTCATGCCATAGATTTCTTTCAATTGCTCGATACGCACGAAACCACCGGTCTGCTGACGATACCTGATGATGGAGCGGGCATACCCCCTACCCAATCCTTTAATCCTCATCAATTCAGCCGTATCAGCAGCATTCAACTCTACTAAAAGCGGTTGTTTTAACTCGTCCTTTTGAACAACAACAGCTGACGAATCTAATTTTCTTGTATGTAAATCAGGTAATTGGATATAATTGGCTAGCTCATCAAACTTTTCCTCAGAAATACCATATACACGCGAAAAACTTGCTTTATCCTTAAACTGCCCTCCTTTCTTTCTGTATTTTAAAATATTAGAAGCAACATAAGGTTTGATACCCAATGTTACAAATCCAGCTGAGTCTAATTCGTTGGGATTAAAGTCAAACAAGCGGTGTGTTGTTGACTTTTTGTAATTCGACTGGTTTGTGTATTCATAAGCTTGATTTTTGTAAGCTTTGAGTTGCTCAATTTTGCGCAGACTATCCATCGAAACAAGCGAGTGTTTAAAAGATTCAATTTCTGCCATAAACAATGAATCTGTTTGGATCTCTTCTTTTTCAACAAAAACAGGAAGAAAATAATTCACCAAACAAGCTAATAATATCAGGCAAACCAGCAGGATGATTCCGGCACGTTGAGAGCCGGAAAAATAGAAGAAATTTTTCCACATGATAAAACAAACAGTAAACGGGTTAAAATGCTAAATCTCAAAAAAAACTACACTTCGTAATCAACGCAGGCACGAGACACTTTAACTGTCCCGATATAAGAAGCCACGCGTTTGTGTTCCGGATGAACCTGATAGGCATCCAAATCAGCCATACTATCAAACTCCGAATATAGCACCAAATCGTAATTTCCAAGGGGAGCATCAGGATGATTGATTCCTACCTCAATCTTTTTCAACTCTGGAATTGAATGAATGAGATTTTCAAGCTCCTTTTTGATGAATTGCATGATTTCCATCTTGGATCTACCTGCTGCCTCTTCGACAATTCCGAAAAACACGATATGCTTAATCATTGTTGATGTATGAATTTAATATTCAAGTCATGTTATTGCATTTATTTGCAACTGACCTTGTAACTTTTATTATTTACCCTTAAAAAATAGATACCTTCGCCCGTTGGTATGTAAAATCGTCCTGAAACCAACTCACCACTCCAAAGAACCTGACCTGTTAAAGCAAACAACCTGACATTGTTGTTGGGTTTTGGAAAAACCAAATAAATGCCACC
>JAUSNQ010000216.1 GCA_030655595.1 Paludibacter sp. | reverse complement strand
TGTTGGGGAGTGTGTATGCGTATGCACAAAACGAAGAGATTATCTATTCAACGGGATTTGAAAGTGCTCAGGGTTTTACTGCCGGAACTTCCTATAACAACATTGTCGAAAAAATAGACGGACCTGCCGGTCAGCAATGGGGTACCTATTATGGAACTGCATCTACAACAAGTGCTATAGCAGGTGCACAATCTATGCAAATGCGTTGGTACACTACAGCAGTTGATAATAAAGGATATACTTATACCAATTTTGATTTAGCGAATGTAACAAAAGTAACCTTCAAAGCAGCAAACACCTTGGGGTTGAATGTGATTGTCTCTTACTCTACTAATGGTGGGGCTGATTATGTAGGTGCACAAACTTTTACACTAACTGGATCATCTGCTGATTATGAGTATGTTGTCAGTGCAACCGGAGCAATACCTGCTGTACGACTAAAATTTGCAATCACATACGATGCTGCACCAACAGGTACAGCTCGTTTATATTTAGATGATGTGGTAGTTTATGGTATGGTGAGTGGTATTCCAACCGTTGCAACTCCCACATTCTCAGCTGCAGGTATAGCCAAATCAACCGACACCTATTTCAACTCGGCTGATGTGACCATTTCATCCATTACCCAAGACGCTGCGGTGTATTATACTACCAACGGCACTACCCCTACAACTGCTTCTACCTTGTTTACAGCACCTGTAAACATTACTTCAACAACTACTTTCAAAGCCATGGCAGTGAAAGATGGTATGGATAACAGCGCAGTTGCCGAAAAAACAATAAACATCGTGCTACCTGCCACGGCTACTGTTCCTTATACCGAGTCATTTAACAATACGCTGGGTGACTGGTATGCTGTTGAAGTTGCGGGAAGTAAACCTTTTGTTCCTTCTGCCGATGGTGCTTACATGAATGGTTTTGGTGGTGGCAATGTGGAATCTTGGCTGATATCTCCTAAGTTTACATCAACACAGAGTGCGCTGGCAATTGCGTTTAATTATGCATCCAAGTATGTAGGAAATCCCCTGTTGGTGAAATTCTCCGCTGATTATGCCGGTTTTGGTAATCCGGCATCGGCAACATGGACTACCCTGAAGGTTATAGCGGCACCGGAAACACAAGATGATAATTATACCGTAAAATCATCAGGCGATATCGTTATTGCTACTACCGGTACGGTGTATTTCGCTCTGGTATATGCTGCAACTGCCAATTATTCAGACTGGCGCATCACCAATGCGAGTGTAAATGTATCAACAGCTCCTCCCACACCTACCATCACAGTCACCGAAATGTCAGTTCCTGCCATGAACGCAGATGTGGGTGGTTTTGCTGCAGTTGATATCACGGTTAATGGTGTAAACCTGACCGGAAACATCACCGTATCGATTAGCGGTGCCAACGCCGATTATTTTATGGCTTCACCGCCGGTAATCGCTGCTGAATCGGGCATGGTGCTCAATGCCGGGGTGTCGATTACCTACACACCACTTGCTGCGGGTTCGCATACCGCTACGCTTACGTTGAGCAGTCCGGGTGCTGACAATGTAACCCGTACACTGAATGGAACAGCAATAATTCCGCCTCAACAACTTACCCCTCCGAATGTAATCATTTCCGAGGTATATGGCGGTGGTGGAAATTCGGGCGCTCCTTTCAATGCTGATTTTGTTGAACTGTATAATACAACCAACTCTCAAATTGAAGTGGGAGGCTGGAGCGTGCAGTATTACTCCGCAACCGGAACAAATGCAAATGTGATAGCCATTCCTGGTGGTAAAATCATTCCGGGAAAGGGATATTTTCTGATAAGCGCTGCCGGAGGAAGTGTTGGTAGTAATTTGCCAACTCCTGACGTATCAAGCACATCACCCAATATATCTGCAACAAACGGAAAGGTTGCTCTATATACCGTTATAGAAGGGCAGGCTTTAACAGAGCCTCTGACGATAGAACAAATCGTGACCAATGTCGCATTCAAAGACTATGTAGCCTTTGGTACTGCTCAGCCACAGTGGGGTAGTGCTTTAGCTGCACCATCTAACTCAACTTCTGCCACCAGAAAGATTGTGAGTGGAAATTATTCTTACACACAACAGTTGGGGTATGATTTTGTAATCATGACACCTTCTCCTCAAAACTCAGGCTTGTCTTCGGTTCCAAAACTAGAAGCCGGCAGAAAATTGACTGCAATCAACGGAACCTTGCGTTTCAATGCGACTGCCGGAGAATTGGTGGAAGTGTACAATGTAATTGGTCAAAAGGTCATCAGCAGTATTGCTAATGATGGTTTGAATACCATCCCTGTTCCTGCTAAAGGAATGATGGTTGTGAAAATTGGTAACCAAACTGCTAAAGTGATTTTGTAATAGCATTTAAGCTACGAATGGAGAGCTGCACTGAAAAGTGCGGCTTTTTTCGTGTGATGACATCATGTTTCTACAGACATTTCGTCCCTAACGGGACTAATTAGGAAATCATGCGGATTATCATTCTATTCTATTATGTGTCCGGCAAAATCTTTTTAATTCGTTCCAATTTTGCTCGCCTGACTGCCGATTTTTGGAATATCTCCTTGTATTGTTCTTCTGTCATGGATTCCCAGTCTTCTTTTTTGAGATGAAAAATAGCTTCGGTGGGAGCGAGTTCCGGATGGTTGTGGATTTGCGCAAAGCGTTTGTTCCAGGGACAAACATCGTTGCAGATATCGCATCCTACGATGCAACCCGAAAGTTTGTCTTTAAATTCGTCAGGAACATCTGATTTGCTTTCGATGGTGAGGTAGGAGATGCATTTGCGGGCATCCATGTGTCCGTCGCCTGTGAGTGCGCCGGTCGGACAAGCGTCGATGCATTTCCGGCAACTACCGCAGCGAAATGGGAAAGGTGCTTCGGAAGGTTCTAAGTCGATATTCAGCATCAGGATGCCAATGAAAAAATACGAACCGAATTTTGGATGAATAAGTTGCGAATGTCTGCCTATCCAACCCAATCCTGCTTTTTGTGCCCAGCGTTTTTCGAGTACGGGAGCCGAATCGACAAAACTATGTTGGTAGTCTTTGGCCACACAAGCTTCGCCAAATGTTGCCTGTAGTTGTATTTCTAATTCCCGAAGTTTTGCTTTCATCACCGTGTGGTAGTCAACCTGCGAATAAGCATATTTGGATATTTGAGGCAAGGCGGCATCCTGTTTGCGTTCGGGATAGTAATTAAATAATACGACAACCACCGTTTTGCATCCCGGCACCAATACCCGCGGATCTGTCCTTTTTTCGAAATTGCGGGTCAGAAATTCCATGTCGCCATGCATGCCTGCATCCAACCACGTTTGCAAAAAAACAGCATCCTCAGTCAAAGCTTCTGCCTGGGCTATGCCACATGCATCGAAACCAACCGATAATGCTTTTTCTATGATTATTTCTTTGGACATGTTCAATGTAGCTAAAAGCTAAAAACTAAGAGCTAAAAGCTAATTGTATTCAACTTATCTTTCAGCTATTATCTTTCAGTTTTTTCGCTTTTCGTTCTTAGCTTTTAGCTTTTAGCTCTTAGCTTTTAGCTCTTAGCTTTTAGCTTTTCGCTCTTTTCGCTTTTCGCTCTTCGCTGATTTAAGTTGTTTTTGAATCTCTCTCTCCAGCGTTTGCAAATTCATATCCCGACCGATAATATCACCCTGACGGTTGATCAGGAAATAGCTGGGAATGCCGGTGATGTTGTAGGTCGTGGCATGAATGGTGTTCGGTCCGTTGGCATCCCGCACACAAATCCACGGCAGGTTTTCCACGGCATCTTCCCACAAAATTTTGTTGCGGTCGAGCGATACCTGAAAAATCTCAAATCCTCCGGCAGCAAACTTGTTGTACAATTCGCGCAGGGCAAAAGTATACTGCACGCTTTCGCGCGATTCATAAGCCGAAAAATCCAACAAAATAACTTTACCTATCAAATCGGATAGTTTTTGATTGTTTCCGTTCCGGTCGGGTAGTTCTATGTCGATATAGCCGGTTGCTGCATTGTCGACTATCTCGCGCCAGTTTTCTTGCTGACGAGCCTGACGATCAGCTTGTATGGCATCCATTACCAATTTATACAGATTTTTGGAACGATCGTAATCAGGCATGTAGGTGTGATAGGATGTCGCAACGGCAGCACAATAGGGTCGGTCTTCTTTCACGTAAGGCGAAAAAATATAGGTGTCGTTCACTTTTTGAAAAATTGCAAAATAAGCAGCAGCCGACCTCGGATTCTTGAGGATGATGGGTCTTGCAGTCACCTTGTGGGCTTCAATCCGCTCATAAAGCTCATTCAACAACTTGTCTCTTTCGCTGCTATTCATGCCGCGAATAATCTGATTCGCTTTGCTTTGGATGCCCGCGACAGATTTTCTGAGTATTTGGATATCCGTGTTCGACTCGGATCCGGTAATGACGTATTCCGTCGAAAAATTATCGAATGCCGCTGTAACATGAATGGTCTCCGTGGAATCAACCGCAAAATGAATTTGTTTGGATCCCAGCTTCAAGCAGTAAAAATCGGGATATACAGGACTTTTTGCCCTGAAATGAAACTCCCCTTTGGCGTTGATTTTCGTAGAATCGAGCAAGGTGCTTTTCGAGAGACCGTTGTGCTCTAAGTAAACCATTTCGCCGCCGCCACCTTCGATGACACCTTCAACTTTAAATTTGTTGCCGCTATCGCATGCAGTTAAAGTAACAATGACAAGAACAAAAAACAAAAATTGCTTCATAATGCTGTTTTAAATCTATATAACTTATCTTTCACCGCGCAAATTTACGCTAATTTTCACGTATTCCCAAACACCGGATGTTTTTGAAAGTCGGTGATTATTTCTAACTTTGGCACATCAATTGACTTAGGGGGCATCCTTTACGAGCAATATATTATAAATTGTTGAAAATAAATGCATTGGTTATAATCGTTTGTTTAGACATATCCTATTATTAATTATTCGTGCCAATATGGCAGTAAATATATTCAATTTAAAATGAGTAATCAATTTGACAATTTCTTTTCAGATGACATGATGGGTTCGTCGGAGGTTTTTCCGATTATCTCTTTGGATGAGCGTTCTCATGATATTCAGTTAGACCCGGGTGCCAGTCTCCCGATTCTTGCCTTACGCAACATGGTAATTTATCCGGGTGTGTTACTGCCGGTGACGGTTGCCCGACCGAAATCGTTGAAGTTGGTTCGTCAGGCACACCAGAATGAGCAACTGATTGGCGTTTGTACACAATTCGACCGGAAATTGGAAGATCCGACTATCGACCAGCTTTATGGAGTGGGTACTGTCGCACAAGTAGTACGTATATTAGAAATGCCTGATGGTTCTACCACCGTTATTTTAGAAGGCAAGCGCCGTTTCAGGCTGGGTGAGTTGGTGACGATGAAACCTTACATGAAAGCGCGTGTGAGTTTGATGGAAGATATCATTCCGGATGAGAAAAAAGATGCTGGCGTCTTTCATGCTCTTGTTTCGTCGATCAAGGATTTGGCTTCTGATATGATTGTCAATTCGGGTATATTGCCTCCTGAAACGACTTTTGCTATTCGCAACATCGAAAATCCTGTGTTTCTTATCAACTATATTTGTGTGAATTTCAGCTTACAGGTAAAAGATAAAATTCATTTGCTCGAATTGGATGAGGTGCTCGAAAGGGGTTATCATCTGCTCGAACTGCTGAACAAAGAGTCGCAGTTGCTGGAGATGAAAATGTCAATTCAAAACAAAGCCAAAGCGGGCATCGATCAGCAGCAACGGGAGTATTTCCTGCAACAGCAGATGAAAACCATTCAAAATGAACTCGGTGGCGCTTCGCCTGAGTTGGATTTAGCCGATTTCAAACAACGTGCTGCCAAAAAGAAATGGGGAGAAGCAGTCGCCAAAGCTTTTGATAAAGAGCTGAAAAAACTGGAGCGTACCAGTCAGCATTCGCCCGATTATTCAACCCAGTTGAATTATATCGAAACCATGCTTGATTTGCCGTGGAATGAATATACGACGGATAATTTCAATCTGAAGCATGCCATGAAAGTCCTGAATGCAGACCATTTTGGCATGGAAAAGGTGAAAGACCGCATCATTGAACATTTGGCTGTCTTGAAACTGAAAGGTGACATGAAATCGCCTATCATTTGTCTGTACGGCCCTCCGGGAGTCGGCAAAACTTCTTTGGGAAAATCCATTGCCAGGGCATTGAACCGCAAATACGTGCGTGTTTCTTTGGGTGGCTTGCACGATGAAGCAGAAATCCGGGGTCATCGGAGGACTTACATCGGAGCATTGCCAGGCAGAATCATGCATAATATCCAAAAAGCAGAATCGGCCAATCCCGTTTTTGTGCTCGATGAAATTGATAAGGTGACAGCTGATTACAAAGGAGATCCTTCATCAGCTTTGTTGGAGGTGCTGGATCCGGAACAAAACACGGCGTTTCACGATAATTATTTGGATGTGGATTTCGATTTGTCGAAAGTCATGTTTAT
>JAUSNQ010000215.1 GCA_030655595.1 Paludibacter sp. | reverse complement strand
CGGAAATCTGTTTTCGCTTTTCAACAGCGTTTGGTTGCCTAAAATATCAGTTATAAAAATATTTACCATACCTGCTGTTTCAATGCGGTAGCGGAGGTTGATTGTGTTTGATGTAGGGTTTGGAAATATAGTAACATTATCATTCTCACTACTTACAAGGTTATCTACTGATACTACTGATTGTGTTTCAAGTTGAATATCTTCAATATTCATAATTTAAATATACGAAAAATTAAATAAATCATTAATTATTAACATACCTGTCCGACTAATTGAATAAAAATCCATACTCAATTTCATAAATTGTTGAAATATAACAACGAAATTATTAAGATTTATTGAAATTTAAAAATCTAAGTCTAAAAAATCAAGCTAATACATAAAAAAAAGCTCATCATTCGGAATTTTTCTGATTGATTTATTAACTTTTTGTGTAATAGGCAAAATCTCATTAACAATATATTTCAGGCTATGATAATGAATCAAACATATACGGATTAAATTTACAAAATTACTGAAACTATGCTCGACTTTACTAATAGTCCTACGTATCAACTCGAGAAGAAAATATGCAATGAGAGATATAAATATCTGTGATTTACAGGCATTTTCACTGGTACCCAGAAAAGTTTTCACCTGTAAATTTTGTTTCAATAATTTAAAGAATGTTTCTATGTTCCATCTTCGCTTATACAGTTCTGCTATTGTTGCTGAAGACCAATCAAGGTTATTGCAAATTATTTCAATTGTTTTGTTTTCGTCCTCCTTATAAACAACTACTCGTCTTAATTTCTCTTTGTCCATGCCGCTTTCTATTGCTTTGATGCTCGTCAATCTGATTATTTCGTCTTTTAATATATTTTCATCCTTCCCGTCAGGCAGGTCTAATTCCACAGTAGTTTCATAGACTGTATTATCCTTTATACGTGTTACAAAATAATTTTCATTATCGATTCTTGCCTTGAAAAGTGAAAAATCAAAATATCCTCTGTCTTCGACTATTATTGTACCTTTATCGAAAACAAACTCTTTTACTCCTCTTCTGTCATGCACTTTTGCTTCGGTAATATTTATCATTTCGGGTATCATTGTGGCCTCGTCAAGGCAGGTATGTATTTTTATACCACCTTTAGCTGTCCGAAACTTTGCCCATTTAAATAAACTCAAGCATAAGCTTATTGTACTGCTGTCAACAAGCTTAACCGCTCTATGCTCTATTTCTTTGATGACTTTGTAATTAGGTGTTCTTAAAAAGACATTTGAGTAATGTTGAACCAGTGAAAAATAAATGAATTCAAATACTTTCCAACTCCGGTTCTCGTTACCATCTGACATTGTTGACCTTGCAGGACTTTGAGATAAATCCAAATCTGATAATAATTTTGTATTTAATCCCAAGCCAAGAGTTATATCCCGCAATGATAAGCATTTATTCAGCTGTCCGTATAAAATGGCTACTAATTGGTCATATGTCTTGTATGCTCTGTAATGCTTATCTGATTTAAATTTTTGAATACCTCCTGATATAATTTCTCTCGGTATCAAATC
This sequence comes from Paludibacter sp., assembly GCA_030655595.1. The sequence continues at coordinate 234 of JAUSNQ010000215.1, read as the reverse complement.
TATTATTTGTTTTAATAGTGGTTTGTTCGTATTTTTATTTTTATTTATTAAGCCCATTGTTCTTTCCTTTGAGTTAGTGATTTTATCTTTGCTTTTCTCAAAAATAAGAATTTTGGGCTTCTTTATTTAAAAAAATTAGTCGGACACTAATGAGATTTAATTGAGAATTCCAATATATATTTGTTAATTAACTGTATAATCCCTATTTTTGAAGTCCGAAAATTTTCGGGGTGT
>JAUSNQ010000214.1 GCA_030655595.1 Paludibacter sp. | reverse complement strand
CTGCCTGCTTCCTCTTTGAAGGTTCCGAAATCATGCTCTTTTTCAGGTAATTGCATAGTTGTTTCTGAAATTTGTGAGTTAGCGGTAACTCCAAACACTATAAGCAAAAGAAAAATAGAAACTCTTTTCATGTCAAATCGTAATTTAAGTACTATTAATTTGGACTTCGTAACATCTTGATAATCAAGGTAGGAAAATATGTAAAAAATTCAAAAAAGTGTTGCATGAACCATTGTAATTGTTTAATTTTGTGGTGATTAACAAACAAATTACAAAACAAAAAATCAATGGTCATGCAACAAAACAAAGGTATTAATAAAATTAGCACCATAAGTGATGATGAGGAGAAAAATGTTGATACCATTTTTCACACTTTGTCAACAATGAAAATTGCAAGAATTGGAAAGTTCTTTGACAGCATTAAGCGATGCGGGGTAGATGTTTCAGATATTTTGATACTTTTTTTGCTCATGCCGTTTTTTCATCTCAAGAGTGTGCCATTATTGGTAAAATCCGGTTTGACACAAGCCCAGGGGATTGATTGCGGCAACAGTGTTTTCTACGATTTAAAAAACAACCCGAAAATAAACTGGCGTTCATTGCTTTACTTGGTAGTATTGCGTTTCAGGAATCTTGCCGGAAAACTTAATCCGAATTTACCAAACAATATTCGGGCATTTATTTATGACGATAGCCTTTTGCCCAAAACCAGCCACAAAACCGAACTGGTCAGCCGTGTACATGACCACGTGAGTGGGTCTTTTATTTTGGGATATAAGATATTGGTTATGGGATACTGGGACGGACTAAGCTTCTATCCGCTAGATTTTTCGATACATCGTGAAAAAGGAGGGCAAATAGATTCTGTAAAACAAAGCTTAGAAACTGCAAACAACCGTTTGAAATCACAACGTCAGGTTTTTAAAAAGTTAGAACAGAGATTCAGAGAAGCACAACAAATACTACAAGCGACCAAAAAGGAGAACAAAGGCAAACAAACCAAAGCAGCAACCAAACAAATAGAACAAGCCACGGGTAAAGTAAAGCGCGCAAAACAAAAGATCAAAGAAGCAGAGTCGAAGTATGCAGAGTTAGAAAACAAGGCAATAGAGTTACGCCAGGAGCTGAAAGAAACCAGAAAAAGATATCCTGAATATGGCCTCACAAAAAAGCAAATGGATGAACAATTTAAAAAGCACCGCGATGCCCAAACTCCTGGCGCAGAAAGAGCAGAAGAGGCTGATATGAAGAAGACTACAAGTCTGATGAACATGCTCAAACGTGCCCTTAAACGGGGTTTTCAGGCCGATTACGTGCTTACCGACAGTTGGTTTTGCAACCTTGAGCTAATAAAATTGGTAACAAGCCTTCATAAAAAACACAATATCAACTTGTTAACAATGGCAAGGATGGGAGCAACCAAATACAAACTAACATCAAATAATCAGTTTTATAATGCACAGGAGTTACTGATAAAATTTGAACGCAAAGCCATAAGTGCCCGGTCTCACAAATCAAAATATATCAAAGTGCCCGTTACTTACGGTGATATTCGCATAAATTTGTTTTTCGTGAAAATGGGAAAATGTAACAGTTGGAAATTATTGATTACTACCGATCTGACAATGGGATTTCAAAAACTAATGGACGTATATCAGATACGTTGGTCAATCGAAATTTTTTTTCGCGAAAGCAAACAGTACCTCAATCTGGGGAAAAGCAAATCAACCAGCTTCGATGCACAAATTGCTGATGCCACTATCTGTTTGGTGCAATATACCATATTGTCGTTTCACCAACGAATCTCAAATTACGGTTCGTTTGACGGCGTTTTTGCCTCGGCTTTAGAGGATGCCATGCAAGATAGCATCGCCAGCGAACTGCAAAAATTATTCTGGGTTATCCTTGAAATGTTTTGTAACTATACCGGTGTAGACATCATTGAATTTACCGGATCAATTTTTAGAGATGAAAATGCTTACATCAAACTTCAACAATTCAATCCAGTTTTATTTGACAATCTGCAAAAACAAAGAGCGGCATAAAAATCATTTTGGTAAAATAATTTTCAATACATTGATATCCAATTCGTTATATGCATAAAATGATTCAAAAATCGCATTTTTTAGAGATTTAACAGGCTGATTATGTGAACGTTATGAAGTCCAAATTAATAGTAAGATAAAATACTGTTCTTCAAAAAACTCACTGTCCCCATCGAGTAACGCATCACAAGCTGTATTCTTAGCAGAGGCTTTGTCCAATCCCAAATAATTAA
>JAUSNQ010000159.1 GCA_030655595.1 Paludibacter sp. | reverse complement strand
AAGCAAAAACATCACCCCGCATCCAACCCCATCTCCAAAAGGAACCGTTACCGTAATAATCCTCAACCGGCTCTGTTCGAACAACTTCCCTCCAACCAATAATCACCCCATCCGGCTTGTCATCGCCATACGACATGGCATAATCAATTCCAAAACCATTATTGATAATTGGTATCGCTTCCGGAAAAACATTCTCTAAACGCCCTTTTTCTACAGGTTGAGCAGGATTACTAACATCGAACCAGACCAAATCAATGTAAGAATCGGCATACAGCAAGTTGTTGCGAATCGATAAATCGGCATTTCCTAAAAGTTCAATATATCCTATGATTTGAGGATTTGCAGGATCCTGATTGTTGATGATGTGAATGCCTTTGCCCGGCTCTGACATATACAGGTAACCATTGTAATAGCTTATTTTACCGTAACCGGTAATCTCATGGGCTTGCTGACTGACTTTGACAGAACTTCTGAAAGTCGCGGTAGGCATAAATATCGGTTCATTGATTGTGTAGGTAATGGTTTCGGAAACACGGTCTTCGCACGAAGACAACAGCATTACAAACAATGCTATAAAAGGAATTAATGACTTTTTCATACAGCTGTTTTTTTGCTTGGAAAGAATAGAATTTTTGAAATAATGTTACAGAATTTATTTGCTATACATATAGATGAAAATTGGTATGCAAATGTGACAAGAAGGACTATGTATTTGCTAAAAAAACTGTTCGATTGTCCTTATATCGAAATCACGTTAATAAGGTTTGGTACTCGGGAAAAATAAAATATATTCCGATAAATAAACAAATTTGTTTACTTTTTTCTATCTTTGTCGTAAAATAATAGCAAACAATGAATTCAAACATTGACATAATAAAAGGTATCCATCCCGGCATCATGCTGGAGAGAGAATTAAAAAAACGAAAATTGCAGAAAGGCACATTCGCTCTCTCTATCAATGAATTTCCGCAAACCATTGCTACCATTACCAAAGGTAAGCGGCGAATGAATCCTGCTTTATCTTTAAAAATTGAGCAGTCTTTGGGTTTGGAAGAAGGTTATTTTATGGTCCTGCAAGCATATAGTGACATTGCGCAAGAGAAAAAGAAGTTATCGGAGCGTTATCGTCCCGATATATCCAAACTTCGTTCAGTAGTTTTTTGGGACACAGATATGAATAGTATCGACTGGGAAAAGAATAAATTGGCTGTAATTTACCGAGTTTTTGAACGCGGCAACAAGCAGGAAATACATGAAATAATTTGTTTTTACGGTAAAGAAATTGTTTTAAAATGTCTTAAAGAAAAAGCTTCAATAAGTAAAGTAATTTCAGCAAATATATTAAAGTACCTGAAATAATATGGCAAAATCACTCTATTACAACACAGTAAACTCGTTACTACTTTCCACGCTTCAGAATTTGATGACAGTTTCAGTTTTCAATGATTTCCTGTTGGTTGGTGGCACATCGCTGAGCTTACAATTAGGACATCGCCAATCGGTTGACCTTGATTTGTTTACGGAATGTGTGTATGGGACTGTAGATTTTAATGCAATTGATAATTATTTGAAAAGACACTATCCTTATGTCGATACATTTGAAACTGATATCGTGGGTTTAGGTAAATCCTATTTTATTGGAAGTTCCGAAAAAGAATGCATTAAGTTAGATTTGTTTTATACCGATAAATTTATAAGACCTCAAATTCAGGTAGATGGATTACGGTTGGCTACTTTGGAAGAAATTGCAGCTATGAAAATAGATATGGTATCGAGAGGAGGAAGAAAGAAAGATTTCTGGGATATTCATGAATTATTGGAGACATTTTCAATAGAAGAAATGCTCCATTTACACGAAGAACGTTATCCATATTCACATGTCAGACAAGAAATTATTAGCAATTTTACTAATTTCGTGAATGCTGATATAGATTTTGATCCAATTTGTCTGCGAAAGAAATACTGGGAAATTATTAAATTAGATTTGATTGAGGCGTTGCAATAAGTACGATAATCAAATGTCCTATGGTCGTAGCACCAAGCAACACACTAGTGCAATACCGAGCAACACACCAGTGCAGCACCGAGCAACACAGTGGCGCAGTATCGAGCAACATACTAGCGCCAAATATCCTATAATTTGTCAGTTAACCCGCGCAGTATAGCATTGAACTTTTCCGGTTCTTCCATAATCGGACTATGTGCTGAGTTTTCGAATAAGAAGAACCCTTTTTGAGGTGCTTTCAGCTGCTGATAAAAATCATTTGCCAAAGGATAAGGGGTTGTGTAGTCGTATTTTCCATGAAACATATAAACAGGAACCTTCATACTGTCAATCTCATTGAAGAGGTTCGTGTTGATAACATCAAGCCACATACTTTTCAAAGAAAACATGTTGGAATTCATGAAATTCATCTTTTCACTGAAAGTATAGATTTCCGAATTCAGCACTAATTTTACCAACGGCCACATGCCCGTTATTTCTCTTGTTGTGCCACCTCCGTAACGGTTTACAAATCTTCTTTCCATCATCAGGTAGTTCATCCATTTATCAATACCGGCAGTGGAATCGGGAAAATTGATGTTTTTGAGCGATTCAATGGCTTTGGTGTCGTTGCGCTCAACCGCTTGGTCTAATGCCCAGTTGAAGGAAATTTGCTCGCCCTTAAATTGGTGACATACCTGACCAATGCCAAAGTATGCATGGTAGCGTTCAGGGTGCTGGTAAGCGGTTAGAATCCCCAATAATGAACCCCATGAATGCCCCATCAAGCATATCTTTTCACGATTAAAACGATTTACAAGATACTCGCTTAGCTCATGGGTATCGGCAATCAGCTGCTTAAGGTTCATACTCTCGGGAGGAATGTTTTTTGAAAATGACTTCCCTGCTCCTCTTTGCTCCCAGTAAACCATCACATAATCATGCTCAATATCAGGGTTGTAATGTTTTATAAAAGCAGCCTCAGGACTTCCGGGACCGCCATGCAGGAACAGCATAATGGGCTTGGTTTTGTCAACTCCGCGAATAATGATGTATTGTTCTTGTCCGCCGAGGGTTACTTTTTCTATCAGTGAAATACTTCCTTCCACAAGGTTGCCATCAGCATCGGTTATCGTTTCTGAAACGCCGGGGCTTTTAATCCACAGTGTTATCATTGCAAGAACAATAATCACAGCTATAGTACTTACAACATACAGCATGGTTTTAAGAATTTTGTTTTTCATCTTAATTGTTTTTATTAATTTATTGCCCTTCATAGGGCGTATATCGTTTTTAATTATATAATATCCCAAGGGGTTGCCATTGGGTTATTATATATTGCCACTTCGTGGCGTAAAGAAAATGAAAATATTCGAAATTTTTATTCATAGAAAGGTACGAATAGAAATATTTATTAAAAAGATTATTTGACGAATGGGGTGATAAGGGTGATGAAAGAGGAAAACAGCTTGGTATGTACAGCCTGTTTGGATTAATTCTACCGATAGTATCTCGTATAAGAACCATATACGAAAGCATTGGATTACAAATCAAATCCCAAACGAGGTAGATGAACTTTTTAACACAGGTTCGACCATTGGGGCTTATATTGTTTTTCCAAATAACCGTATCGACAACAATCATACAATCAATCAGGCACGTGGAGTAAATACTTTGATTGGAAACATCCGGTTTTAAGACGCTAAAATATCATCCTTAATAATTATATTTACAATTATTTTGCATATAATGGATTTAATTGAGCGATTTATCAAATTTAGTCGTATATTTGCATCGTCAACACAACTAAAAAGGAATAAGATTATGATTAAGGAATTTAGCTTCGGGAATTATCGGTCGTTCAAGGAAATCCAATCTTTGAATATGACTGCTTCAAAAATTAATGAGCTCACCCAGAATAATATTATTGTGCTTAATGAAAAGCAATCTTTGCTTAAAAGCAAAGCCATTTATGGGGCAAATGCAAGCGGTAAAAGTAATATTGTAAAAGCGCTTGTGAGTTTTATTAAGATTATTAAAAATTCAGTCAAAGATGAAAAAGCACTTGACCTGATTGAGAATTTCAAATTATCGGTTGATACAGACAATAAACCCTCCTTTTTTCAATTGTTATTCGAAATGAATAAAATCCAATTCAGATATGGTTTTGAAGTTACCGACAAAGTAATTAAAAGCGAATGGCTGTTTGGTGTGCCAAACGAAAGAGAAGTTTGCTATTTTGTAAGAGAGAATAATACGATTAGCGATATTAGTAAGCTTCATTTTGAGGAAGGTCATAAACTTTTATCAATTTATAATGACAGCGAAGGCGACAATGAAGTATTTAGATGCAATTCTTTGTTTTTATCAGCCGTTGCTGCCATGAACGGAAAATTGTCGAAGCAAATCTTAAACGCCATTTCTTCAATTACAGTTCTAAGTGGTCTGCAAGACAAACAGTTATATAATATTTCCGGCACAAATCTAAAAAATGAAGAAACCAAGAATAAAATCACTGAATTTCTGAAAATTGCAGATGTAGGAATTAATTCGTTGGATGTTATTGAACCGACAAACAATGATTTATTAAAAGAACCACCTGTAGAATATCTCAAAAAAATGGAACACGACAATAAAATTGGTTCTGTTATTTCGATGCACGATAAGTTTAATTCAAAAAGAGAAAAAATCGGAGAAGCAAACTTACAGTTTTTATCTTCACAGTCGGAAGGCACATTGAAAATGTTTGAGATTAGTTCTTTTATTATCAAGGCTATCGAAAATGGAGAAACATTGGTCATTGATGAATTTGATGCAAGACTACACCCTTTAATCTCTAAAAAAATTGTCGAATTATTTAATTCACAAGGAAATAGTTCGGCACAATTAATCTTCATAACCCACGATACCAATTTGTTATCGGCAGATTTATTAAGACGTGACCAAATTGATTTTGTAGAAAAAGATAAATACGGAGAAAGTCATTTGTACTCGTTGGTACAATTTAAAGGAATCAGAAACTCGGCTTCTTTCGAGAAGGATTATATTAAAGGGAAATATGGAGCAATCCCATTTTTAGGCGATTTTAATCAACTTTTTAAAATGGAGAAAGATGCCTAAGAAACAAACCTATATCAAGAAAACAGATCTGAAAGGTCAAAAACCTTGGTTAAAGAAAGTAAAAGCTTCCGAATATAAGGTTGAAACAGTTGTTCCAAACAAGACAATTTTAATTGTTTGCGAAGGACAAACCGAAGAGTTGTATTTCAAGTCATTTCTTGTATCGACCTTGACAGTCAAGCTCTTTTCATTGGGACAATCCAAACTACAGTTAGTTGAACACACGGAAAAAATTCAACAAATAGAGCAATGTGACGAAGTTTGGTGTGTTTATGATTTGGACATAAAGCTTGATGTTGCAAACTGTATTCCCGACTTTGACAATTCCATTGCCAAAGCAAAAGAATTGGGTTATCATGTAGCATATTCAAACGATGCGTTTGAGTTATGGTTTTACTTACACTACCAATACACTGACAATGAGAATCATCGCACTTTCTATTATGAACAGTTAGGGAAGTTATGGGGAACTAATTACGAGAAAGTTGGCAAGAAATGGAAATTCTGCACAGAAAATCATAAACGCTTGCAAGACGATCCACGAGCAGACCCAAGTGAAGCAATAAACAGAGCAGAGAAACTGTTCTTGGCAAAACAGGAACTGCAATATCACAAGCAAAATCCGGTTACACTTGTTTATAAACTGGTAGAAATGCTGAATTCAAACTTGAAAAAGTAAATTTGCTTGTTGACATTCAAATTTCTCATTAAAAAAAATCATGAATAATTTAACTATCGCTCCCTGTGGTGTAATTTGCGATATTTGTTTGGGATTTCAGCGAAGTAAAAACAAATGTGTAGGTTGTAACAACATCGGCAATAAGCCATATCACTGTACAGTTTGCAGTATAATAACATGTGTCGAAAAAAAAGGCAATGAAAAGTTGCTGTGTTATGAATGTGTGAAATTTCCGTGTAAACGTATAAAAGCTTTGGATAAACGATATATCGCCAAATATGGAGAAAGTCCTATCCAAAACCTGCAAAAAATAAAAGAAACCAGTTTAAATTCATTCATTGAAATTGAGAAGGTAAAATGGAAATGCTTAAAATGTGGGCATTTGTTGTGTGTTCATAGAGATGTTTGCCTGATATGTGGCAATATAAATGAATATTTTCCTTCGACATAATGCAATGTTTCTACGGATATTTCGTCCCTAATTAAATGTCCTATCGTTGCAGTACCTAGCAACACACCGGTGCTGTACCTAGCAACATACCGGTGCAAAACAGCCGAAATGGCAATACAAACTTACAACCTACAACGACATTCTCACTCCGGCATTCACCCCAATCAAAAGCGGCAATTCTTTTCGGATGCTAAATGGTTGTTCGTTCTCGAAATAATAAGATAATTTTGGATCGAGATATAGAGAAACCTGTTTGCCAATTGCATAAGAAACACCTAATGTTCCGTTTAATGACCATTGAACACCCTCAACAGCAGTGTTTGCATCGGTAGTAATCTCAGTTCCATCGAAATTCTGATACTGATTGTAATCAGACCGTAATCCTTTTTCAATCATCCCTCCGGCAGCAAGATAAATTTCCCATTTTCTTTCTTTCAGCAATGATGCAACCAGATTCAGCGGTATACCCAGATAATGCAAATTCAGGTCTGCTCTGTAGTCCCCGACTCTGCTACCCGACAGTTTGGTTAGCAAATAGGTATAAATCAAACCGCTCTCCACAGCAAAACGCTCATCTAAAGGCAGTCGAACACTCAAGCCCAACGATACAGGAGGTAAATACTCTTTTTGGAGAAAATCGTTTGGAGTCAGGATGCTGCTGTAACTTGTTTCCACATCAACAAGACTTTCACCTCTGTATGAGCGCGATCTTGGTGTTAACGTAACTGATGAACTTCCGATTCCGGATCCAAATCCTGCTGCCAACAAGGCCTGATTATCTTTTTTCTTTCTAATCAAATCTGTCCAATCTTCGGCAAGTTCATCAACCAACTCGGTCAGTTTCTTGGTCGATTTTTGTTGAACTGGCTTTTCTGCTGTTTCTGTAGAGCGTTCTTCTTTCGGTTTTGGGGTTATTACCGAGCTTGGTTCTTCTACAACTGCAATTTCAGTCTCCGATTGTTGTGCAACAAAAGGTTCGGAGGTTTCAACGACGAGTAATTTTTCAGCCGGCTCAAGGGTTTTCTTTTTGTGTGATGAAACCAAAACTTGTTTTTCAGGAATAGTAGTCGATGTTCCCGAAACAGCAAGTTCCACTTCAATTGTTTCTTGAACTGCATCTGCCCGAACAATTTCAGTTTGAGTCTGTACCATTTCTGCTGATGTTTCTTCAGACACCTGATTCAAAAATAAATAATTGCCGAGTGAAAAAATCAGTGCCAATCCCGCAGCCACGCTGATGGAAACATACACCCACGCAGGAACAAATCTCTTTTTAAGAGTGATCTGATCTTGGATACCTTTCCACACTTCAGCTTCAACAGGCATCTGATGATGCTCGAGTTTTTGTCTGACCTGCTCTAAGAAAGGGTCGTTCAAGTGATTATGTTTATCATTTTCCATTTTGTTCTAATTGTAAAACTGACTTCTGTAAAAGTTTGCGAGCTCTCATAAATTGTGTTCTGGATGTAACCTCACTCACACCGAGCATCACAGCTATTTCAGCATGCGTGTAGCCTTCGATTGCAAATAAGTTAAAGACAGTCCGGTAGCCTTCAGCCAATTCCGATATTAATTTCAACAAATCATCCGCTGATATTTTCTCCATGACTGAGGATTCCATTTCGGGTAGACTGTGTTCGTAATCATCTATCGTTGAACTCAACTTCAATGCATCTTTATGTCGGAGGTATTCTAAACAGGTGGTAACAAATACTCGCCTTGCCCAACCTCCAAACGAACCGATGCCGGAATAGGTATCAATCTTGGTGAATAATTTGATAAATCCGTCCTGCAACAAATCCTTCGCTGTCTCGGTATCGCTTACATACCGATAGCACACACTCATCATGGTTGAAGCATAGCGCTCATATATTTTTTTTTGCGCTTTTGCCTCCCCCCTCTTTGCTGCAGCTATGATTTGTAGTTCCTCGTCGAAGCGGTTATCAGACATTTACCCTATTGATGAATAAGATGAATAAAATGTTGCAAGGGATATAAATAAAAATCTCAGTGGCTATTTAAGCCATTTATCCAACCATTCGGCAAAAATCCGTTGCCAAAGAATTCCGTTTTGCGGTTTCAATATCCAGTGATTTTCATCAGGATAAACAAGCAACTGAGCCGGAATATCGCGAATCACAGCAGCATTGAAAGCTGACATGCTCTGTGAAGCCAAAATTCTGTAATCCTTCTCTCCATGTGTTATCAAAATCGGCGTATCCCATTGATCCACAAAAAGATGTGGTGAGTTCGCATAGGTACGTTGCGCAACGGTATTTTGTTTGTCCCAATAGGGTCCGCCCATATCCCGGTTGGCAAACCACAATTCCTCAGTTTCAAGATATTGTTGTTGCAGATTGAAAATACCGGCGTGCGAAATAAACGCTTTGAAACGTTTTTGATGGTGACCCGCCAGCCAAAAGGCCGAGAAGCCGCCATAACTCGCACCAATACAACCCAACTTAGTCTCGTCGACATAAGGTTCTTTGGAGACAGCATCAATGGCTGAAAGATAATCCTGCATATTCTGACCGCCATAATCACCGCTGATTTGCTCCAGCCATTCCTGTCCGAAGCCCGGCAAACCCCTCCGGTTGGGAGCAACAATGATGTAACCATTCGCAGCCATCGTCTGCAAATTCCAGCGATACGACCAAAACTGACTCACCGGCGATTGCGGTCCGCCTTGACAGTAGAGTATGGCTGGATATTTTTTGTTCGGGTCGAAATCAGGAGGATAAACCACCCAAACCAACATTTGCTTGTTATCCGTGGTAGTCACCCACCGTTGTTCTACCTCCCCCATTGCAAGCTGATCCAGGATTTCTTTATTTTCATAAGAAAGCTCAACTTCTTCGCCAGATTGCGCATTTACGGCATAAATCTCGTGCGGTTTACTCATGGAACACTTGATTCCAAGAAGCATATTTCCGGCAGGATACACCGATTTATAATCATGCTTTCCTGTCGTAATTTGTGTGATTTCGCCGGTTGCAAGATCGGCTTTATAAATCTGAGAAACAGCATGCCAGACACTCACAAAAAAAATCGACTGACTGTCGTGCGACCAGGCAAGCGCTTCTGCGTTTTGATCAAAACGAACCGACAAATCCAACTTTGCTCCGGTTTCCAAATTCAGGATGAACAAGCGGTGTTTATCCGCTTCATACCCATCGCGTTCCTGACTCTCCCAAGCAAGCCATTTACCATCGGGAGAAAAAACAGGATTGAGGTCATAACCGAGCATGCCATCAGTAACATTGCTGGTTTGCCCGGTTTCAACATCATAAAAATAAATATCGGTATTGGTGGAAACAGCGTATGCCTTGCCAGTTTTTTTGCGTGAAGTGTACGCAATGACTTTCCCATCGGGACTCCAGGC
>JAUSNQ010000213.1 GCA_030655595.1 Paludibacter sp. | reverse complement strand
AAGCGAAGAAATAAAAACAGCTCATACTCAATACAGCAAAGCAATTGGCGAATGGTGGAAAAAACAAATTCCAGTGATTGAAAAATTGCCTGAACAAACTATCAATGTGTTTGATTTGTATCGGCAGTTTTCGGGAACGCTTACCGAAAAACTTAATACACTGGATATTCTTGACGAGTTCAAAAGTCGTGGCTCATTTGCTACTTATTGGAATAGTATTACCAATGACATTAAAAGTGTAATTGCCAGCGGTTGGAATGCAGAATTGATTCCCGATGATGAAATTTTAGAAAGCCAGTTCCCGGAAGTGTTGAAAGAGTTAAAAGATAACGAAGCAAGACGGGATGAAGTGCAGGCAAAGTTTGATGAAGTGAACGAACTGGAAGAAGATGTTTGGAACGAGGAAGATTACGAAGTTTGGCGAAGCAAGGAGCTAAAAGAACAAAAAGAAGCTATTAAATCATTGAAAGGAGAACGTAAAGAAGCCGATAAGGAATACAAACTTTTGCTGAAGCGAATAAAGGCAAATGAAAAAGCATTGAAGAAGCAACCTGAATTGGCTGATGAAATTGCAACGTTGAAAACCGAAGCAGAAAAATTTGCTACCGAAGTGCAACGCTACGACACAATGATTGAAACTGAAGAAGCACGCATTGCAAAGCACACCAAGTTAGAAGAAGAACTGAAAGTTTGTAAACGTAAAATAAAAGAAATAAAAGATAAGAAACAGGCATTAGTTGACCAAGCCCGTTTGCTTATTACAACCGAAGAAGCCAAAGAACTTATTTTGAAACGATGGCTGCGGACATTGCAACAAACAGTGAACGATTATTTGCAAACCCACCAACGCAAACTATTACAGTCGGTAGAAAATCTATGGGACAAATACACTTCAACGCTACATGACATATTGGATAACAGAGAAATTGAAAACGAAGCATTAAACAGTTTTCTAATTGAGTTGGGATATGAGTGAAATATTGCTTTCTGAAATTGCACACATCTATAGTGGAATGGATTACAAAAGAAATCCACCAGGAGGCAATATTCCTATTTATGGAACAGGTGGTTTGATGGGATATACGAGCATTGCATTATACAACGGTCCATCAGTTCTTTCCGGTAGAAAGGGTTCAATCAATAACCCAATATATGTTGAAGGAGAATTCTGGAATGTTGATACAATATTTTGCATTATAACTAATGATGGAGTTGATACAAAATGGCTGTACTACAATTTTTTGAATACAGATTTAACTCGGCTTATTGAAGCCACAGGGGTTCCAAGTGTAAACTCAAGATCTCTTTACAGATTAAAGTTTAAATGGTTTGAACTTCCTGAACAACAACAAATCGCCAAAATCCTCTCCACCGCCGATGCAGTAATAGAAAAAACTCAAGCCGCCATTGCCAAATACAAAGCCATTAAGCAAGGCATGTTGCAGGATTTATTTACCCGTGGCATTGATATCACCACTAACAAACTACGGCCACGATACGAAGATGCACCACATTTGTATAAAAAAAGTAAGTTGGGGATGATTCCGGTTGAGTGGGTATATAAAGTATTTGGGAAAGAAGTTGACCTGATACATGGGCATCAA
>JAUSNQ010000212.1 GCA_030655595.1 Paludibacter sp. | reverse complement strand
AAAATTATCTTTGCACGCGCTAAACAAGGCGGGATAGCTCAGTTGGTTAGAGCGTCGGATTCATAACCCGGAGGTCACGAGTTCAACTCTCGTTCCCGCTACAAAACGAGACAAATTGAAGAGTATTTCAATTTGTCTCGTTTTGTATTTTATGTAAACTTTGAAAATTTGAAGAAAGCTGGCTGACATTAAAATTTAATATTCCAACTAAATGAAGGCAGTATTGTGAAAATCGAAATAGACTTCAAGACAGGCCGCGCATCCTTGTTGACTTCAAATTCTTCAGTATCATAATTGTATACCCTGGCCGGTGCATTCAGTCCAATATAATACAAATAAGGGTTTGCGCGGTTATACACATTGTAAAGTCCAAAACTAAAACTTGCCTGGTACTTCCTGTAAGCAATGTATTTATACTGAAAAGATAAATCCATCTTATGAAAATCCTTCATCCGGAAATTATTTCTTGTGGTATATACAGGAAGAAAGCTGTTGTAATAATCATTTTGCTGACCGTTATAAATATCCATTGTAGGATAAATCATGGATGTAGGAATCGTTATCGGTCTTCCTGTCTGGTATTGCCAGGTGCCATTGATAAACCATTGGGATGATAGTTTCAGCGAACCTGTGATTGACAAGTTATTTCGTATATCGGTCGAAGAAGCAAAATATTGACCCTCATTGAGTTCCTCAAACCGGTTTTTGGCCTGCATCAGTGTATAATCTGCTGTCAGCGAACCTCTTTTATGATTAAGTTCTGCCGAAAAATCTATTCCATAAGCCATTCCTGTACCCTGAGTTACCAATTCGTTAAGCTGATCGGTTGTGTTCAAAAAAATTACCGTGCGGGCATCATGTCCGTCTTTAAATTCAGTCAGTTGCTGAAAGGATTTAAACCAGGCATCAGCTTTCAATCCGATTTTCATCCCTTTCCAGCTGAAATCGCGAGCAGCACCAAACGAATACTGCCATGAGGAAGCCGGACGAAGCACTGCATCGGACGGAGCAAATATCTCGAAGGAAATCCCTACCCCACTATTGGCAATGCGGTGTATCGGCTGTGTCATGCGTGTTACTGAGGCTGAAACAGAGAAATCTTCGCTGAGTAAAGCATGATAATTCAAACGCGGTTCCAACAAAGTGAATGAATTGAATTCCCCCATGAAAACTGAAGCTCTCAATCCGGCATTCAATAGATGTTTGTTGTTAAAAAAACCTGCCTGCCATTCGGCAAATCCACCTACCTCATTAGCAGCAGATTGACGCAGATAATTAGACCGTTGCGTAGTTGTATCGGAAATAATCCACTGTATCGGCGAAAAAGTACTGTTTTTTAGAAATAAGCCACCATGCAGTTGTTGCTGATCCGACAATTTGAACATCATTTTCTCCTCTGCCCCAAGGGTATTAACTCCGCTGAGAATCTGATTGATACTGCTGAAAGATTCCCCCTTATTCTTTTGTGAATTGCCCAAATCAAAGATATAACGGTCAGCATATACCAACATTTGTCCCTTTAATCGCGCAGAAAAATCCTGTAACCATTGTCCACTTATGTTTTGTTGTGTATTCTTTATCCACAAAGAATTAAACACATTGATGTCCGTCTGACCGACATCAATTCCATCAGAATTATGAAAGAAATTCAGGCGAAAACGATTCTTTGCATTGGCTTTCCAAAATAGACTGCTGTTCAAGTCGGCAAAATGCAATCCCAATTTTGTATCATCAGGATCGAAAAATAAATTAGTAAAATTAGCCAAAGCATAGTTGGCTATCCTTCCAGAAACTTGCCAACCCAGTTTGTCTTTAATTAAAGGCACATTCAGCGATAACTTTGAAGATAACAATCCTATTTCCGCCTCACCTGAAAATACACGGGTATTCGGTTCTTTCGTAATCACGTTTACCACCGACGATAATTTACCTCCGAATTCAGCAGGAAAAAAGGATTTGTATAAACGTGCACTCTTTATAATCACCGGATTATAGACCGACACCATGCCGAAAGCATGCATGGTGGAGTATAGCGGAATGCCATCCAACAAAAATAGATTTTGACCATGATTACCGCCTCTGACCTGAATTTCAGAACTACCCTCTGAACCTGAACTCACGCCGGATGTCAGCGCAAAAGCCTTCATGATATCCCTTTCCCCGAGCATGACGGGCAATTTTTCAAGCACATGGGCGTCAATTCGTTTCACTGAAGCAGGATTTTCGGTTAAGCGGGCAGCCGAGACCACTTCCACTTCCTCGATGTATTGCGAATCGAACGGACTATACAAAGCAATCGTGATCGCAGTATCTTGCTGCAGATTGATGACCAAATGTTGTTTATCGAATGGCTCATAATCAATGATTAATTCTTGCTGACCTTTGGGCATTTCGAAAATGAAAGCGCCCTTCGCATCAGCTTCCACAATTCTATCGTATGGCAACACCCGAATAGGGACACGCTTCACGGGTTTCTGTGTCCTGACATCAATCACCTGACCACGCAATCTGTAAAATTGTTGTTGTTGTGCAGTAGTCGTAACCGACAACAAACAACAAATCAAAACTATTTCAAGAATTTTCTTCATCTGATTATTGTTGCTGAACGGTAATACTAAAAGTCTCTTCCCAATATGCTCCAAAAAAACCAATTGCACCATTAATATTGTTGTAAACCGGCTGCACACCGGAAAATGTTCCCATCAAAATTTCAGGCAAAATACCATCATCGTATGAAACGGATAGTCGGCGCGCTATGATGAATTTTTTCAGCTCAGGAGTAACTGTTCGAATGCTCAGATCGACAATGGTGCTATCCTTTGGAATAAAAGTGTCCTGCGAAATATAATTTTCACTTTCCTGAAAAATTTCATTTATATAACTATCGAAATTTGTACTCAAATAACAACCGAATTCCCGATCTGAAGGCAGTTGTAGTGTTGCCCGTATGGTTGCTTTAAAGACCTCATCATAATCTCCCCACCCGATTGTATAGTTGGGTGTTTTAGGGGCGAGAACACAAGTTGCATCAAGAATTCTTCCGGTTTCAGATGGAATACTTGTTTGTGCTTCGAGTAATTGATCATCTATTTCAATTCGGATAAAATACGATTTACCTTTCATCAGCATAATTGCTTCATGTTTATCCACAAAATACTGACTTCCGACACTATCTCTTTCGAGTTCTATCCAACTCATGTCTTCTCCTGCCATATAAACCTTAGCTTCGGGATAAGGAATACCCGATTGTTGCATATCGGGATAGTAAGTCTGACCGAGAAACACACCGGGTACTCTATCCACCGAAAGTATAGAAAAAACCACAGGGAAAGGCTCTGATGACCAGGGAGTACCAATTTCCTCTGTACGGACACAACCATACAAAATCAAAAAACACAACACCCGGATACTATTTTTAATTTTCATCATCAAACAGATTTTCAGAATGTAATTGATCCACGTATTTTAATTTCAGGCATAATACCCGGCATACCCAAATGCAAACCATAGATTTGAATTCCGGCAATACCTTCTACAAAGAAATTTTGGGTGAAAGCATAACGATAACCCAGTCCGGGCGCCAGATAAGGATTAATTTGAAAAAAATTACCAGCATAATTCAAATGCGGACTCGGATTCATGATACCGGAAATAAGTTTCAAAGGAATACTCACAAACAAGCCACTATTAAGTCGGGTGTTTTTGCCTTTCATCATTCTGTTGATAAAGTCAAAATAGAGGCGATAATCAGCGGCAACTCCGAGGAAAAATCCGGGACCGTATACAACCTGCTGAATTGGATAACCTTGTCCTTCAGGCTCTGCATTAATAATTCTGACAGGCGATCTCGCCATAATCAAATCTCCGGATAATGTAAAGGTGGAGATACGATTTAACCGTAATTCCCTGAAATAACCGAGTTGCGTTGCCAGATTAAGATTGATGGACAGTGCAACCCCCTGTAGCGATTCCACTTTCGCACTGTCTTTATCAATATTCGTAAAATGAACTACTTTTTGTGAAAGACCCGTGAAAGAAAACAGCATAAAAAAAGCCGATAGAAAAAGCATTTTATACATATAAACTTGTATTTAAATCGGTTGATTGAAAAAGTTGTAAAGTTAACGAAAAGTGATTGATTTCATTGTGTAATGTTTGATATTATCACTCATTCCAAATTATTATAGGGCTAACTTTTCAATATGACTGCCATTTTAACCTTTTCAAGAATGAACTTTCCCCATATCAAGTTGTTCGATTTAGGAAAACAACATACCATCATTTTATGAAAAAAACGTCCTTCATCATCATCACCATAATATTATTGACCAACCCACTGTTCGCACAACAACGATCAATTGCCAAAGCACCCAAACAATACAGCCTTGAATTCGGTCCCCGCAATCTATTTGCACATTCGAATATCACGTTAAACAATACCCACGGATATGGGGCTTTGTTCGATTATGCCTGGCAATTAAGTGGATTCGACGGTAAAAAAAATGCTTCTTTTATATCTGTTCCAATGGGTTATACCATTTTGTTTCCCAACGATCATTTAGCAAAACGCATTTCGATGTTGAACTACGGCTGGACAGTCCGCCACGAGCTCGCAAGAAACAAAAAAATCATTCCGTTTGTGGGATATGGATTATTCCTGAATGATTTAAAAATTAAGGATACAAAAGGTTCTGTTTTTGGTCATCAGACTCAATTTGATTTTGGCTTGAACTTCAACACCCGCAGCAGATTGATTTATTTTGCCAAAATTGAATATAGTTACACCTCCTATCCACAATTCAATGAGCCGAAAAGAATCCGGCTACATTACACCGATTTCAGGGTAGGTCTGCGCTTTTAGGTTAATTGTAAATAAATTTCCGTACCTTTGCGCGAAATCGCATTCCATCGGGTTATAGTTTTTCCCGACATAAATATCAGGAATGCACGTAACATTCTATGACATTTGATAAATTAGATCTTGTTGAGCCGATCTTAAATGC
The DNA here is from genome assembly GCA_030655595.1 of Paludibacter sp. The sequence goes on along the minus strand of JAUSNQ010000212.1, from coordinate 1,218 downwards.
TCTTCAACACGAAGGTTATACACAACCTACCCCTATCCAGGAAGTTTCAATCCCCATCATTTTAAAAGGCCGTGATTTATTAGGATGCGCACAAACAGGAACCGGTACGACGGCTGCTTTTGCCATTCCAATTTTGCAACGTTTGTATTTAAAACGGGAAAATGATAAAATTCATCGCAAGATAAAGGTCTTAATCGTGACACCAACCCGCGAACTCGCCATTCAAATCGGTGAAAGTTTTGCGGCCTATGGTCGTAATATGCGTTTTCGCCACACGGTTGTTTTTGGTGGTGTACCACAAGGTTCACAAGTAAATACCCTGAAAGCGGGAGTAGATATTTTGATTGCTACACCCGGAAGATTGCTCGATTTGCAGAATCAAGGTTTTATTAAACTGAACGATTTAGAAATCTTTGTATTAGATGAAGCAGACCGCATGTTGGATATGGGTTTCATCCACGATGTAAAGAAACTGATCAAACTCATTCCATCACGACGACAGTCGCTTTTTTTCTCAGCAACAATCCCTGAAACGATTCGCATATTGGCAGGAACAATACTGACCAATCCCGAAGAAGTGTCGGTTACACCGGCTACATCAACTGCAGAAACGATTCAACAGGAAATGTATTTCGTAGATGCTGCCAACAAAAAAGATTTACTGTTGCATATCCTGCAAGATAAATCCATCAAGACAGCCTTGGTTTTCACACGTACCAAACATGGTGCTGATAAAGTACAACGCATTTTATCGAAAGGAAATATCAAGACCGAGGCCATTCATGGCAACAAATCACAAAATGCGCGGCAAAATGCTTTGCGTAACTTTAAAGATCGTACTACCCGTGTACTCGTTGCAACGGATATTGCTGCCCGTGGTATCGATATCGATGATTTAAATCTGGTCATCAACTACGAAATCCCCAACATTCCTGAAACTTATGTGCATCGTATCGGTCGCACCGGCAGAGCAGGTTTAGATGGAAAAGCAATCTCATTTTGTGATGTAGAAGAGCATCCTTACCTGAAAGATATTCAGAAGCTTATCTCAATTCAAATTCCGATTGTGAAGGAACATCCTTATCCTGCCGAGAACACCATAGCGCCTCCCAAAGCAAAAAAGCAAAACAGACCAGCTACATCTAAAAAAACGATGGGAATGCAAGCGAAAATTCGTAACTTTGCCAACCGTTAAAAAACATCTTTCATGAAATTTAA
>JAUSNQ010000211.1 GCA_030655595.1 Paludibacter sp. | reverse complement strand
GAAATTTGAGAAGAACTGGTGTATTTTGGGCTGTAACAATCGGATATGGATTGTTTTATGTAACCCGCCTGAGTTTGAACGTACTGAAAAAATCTATCGTAGATGAGAATCTGTTAACAGAATCGGAATTGGGGATGGTTGGATCAGCTTTGTTCTTTACTTATGCACTTGGCAAATTAGTCAATGGTTTCTTAGCCGACCGGATGAACATCCGATATTTCATGGCAATTTCTTTGTTAATATGTTCTATTGCGAATTTTGCACTTGGTTTTCAAACTGCTTTTTGGATGTTTCTCGGATTATGGACACTCAACGGGTGGTTCCAGTCGACTGGTGCAGCCAGTAGTATCATCGCATTAAAAAGATGGTATCCTCCAAAAAGAATAGGTACTGTGTATGGCTTTTGGAGTGCCAGTCATAATATTGGAGAAGCCATCACTTTCACTTTCACAGCTTTTGTTGTGGGTGCTTTGGGATGGCAGTGGGGTTTCTTCAGTGCCGGATTTTTGGGACTGCTGGGAGTTGTTTTGATTTTCTTCCTGTTAACACCCCGACCTACTGCAACTGCAGACCCATTACATGAAAGTCTGGTTGTAAAACAAGGGAATATCGGCCTTAAACAATTGGAAGTCCTCAAAAACCCGATGATCTGGATGTTGGCTGTCAGCAGTGCCTTCATGTACATAGCGCGTTATGCCGTAAACAGTTGGGGGATATTCTATTTCGAAATTGAAAAAGGTTATACCATCTTAGAAGCAAGTTCACTGATTTCCATCAGCTCAATTTTCGGAATCTTTGGAACTATCTTTTCCGGATTATTTTCTGATAAGTTCTTCAAGGGTAGTCGTACAATCCCTGCTATCCTGATGTCGGCTTTAAACCTGTTTGCATTGCTCTTGTTCTTGCTGGTTCCAGCGGGGTATTATTATATCGATATCGTCAGCATGGTTCTTTTCGGAATTTCCATCGGTGTGTTAATCTGTTTTCTGGGTGGATTGATGGCAGTCGATATAGCTCCAAAGCAAGCTGTAGGTGCAGCTGCGGGAGTGATTGGTATTGCCAGTTATATTGCTGCAGGAATACAAGATATTGTCAGTGGATTTTTAATTGAAGGTAAGAAAACCATGGTCGACGGTGTAAATCTATACGACTTCGATAACATCCGTTATTTCTGGATAATTGCAGCGGCTCTCTCGCTGACATTCTTGATATTCATTGCAGGCAGGCATAAAAAAGCTGAGCAAAAGGTAAAAGATACGGAAGAAGAATAATCATTATTTTAAATAAAAAACAAATGAATCCAAAATTAAATTTCATAACGCTATGTGCTATTTTATTTTGCACATGGAATGCTTTCGCAGGAACAAAACTTCCAAAAGACAATATTCGTATAGGTATATACAACATCCGTGGAGAAAATCCTAACGACGGGGTAAACTTATGGAAATTCAGGAAAGATTCTCTAAGCAAAATTGTTTTGTCGTACAACATCGAAATTGTCGGTTTACAGGAAGCCAAGCAGTTTCAACTGGAAGATATTCTTGCCAGAACAAATTATAAATATGTTGGAAAGGAAGGTTTGTTAAACCCCATCATCTATAACACAGATCGATTTGAGGTGATAGAATGGAACATGTTTTGGTTCAGTGAAAGTATGGAGCCCAATGTAAAAGGATGGGATGCCAGGTACGAACGTTACTGCACCTGGGCAAAATTCAAGGATAAAAAAACTAAACGTGAATTTTATTTTTTCAACACACACTTCGACCACAGAGGATTGGTTGCCAAAACAAATAGCGCAAAACTTATCAGCAGCGAAGCTAAAAAAATTGCCGGTAATGCTCCAATCATCTTAGCAGGTGATATGAACAGTTGGATTAGTACGGAAGCGTATCGTATATTAGCCTCCAATTTTTCTGATGCTAAGGTTATTGCTCCTGAAGAAAGAGTTTATGGCCCGATTGGCACTGCTCATAATTTTGGAGGAGTGCATCCGGTTCAGATTGATTATATTTTTGTGAATGACAAGGTGAAGGTGCATACTTATAGGGTAATCGACGAGGCTTATGAAAACAACTTCTATCCTTCCGACCACTATCCACTTTATATTGATGCAACAATAAAAAAATAATGACTTTGAATAATCTTTTTAATCAATTAAAGCATCAACTGATTGTCTCCTGTCAGGCAGAGGGTGATTCTCCTTTTAACTCGCCAAAAGGAGTTACCGATTTTGCTATTGCGGCTATTCAGGGAGGGGCATCCGGAATTCGAACTTGCGGGATTGAGAAAACAAGAAGCATCGTCAAGCATACCGATGTTCCTGTAATCGGTCTTACAAAAGCATATTTCCCTGATGGAACGGTTTGCATCACAGGAACATTTCAGGATGTGTCTGATTTAGTTGATGCCGGAACACACATCATCGCTGTAGATGGCACATTTCGATTGCGGGAAGAGGGATTGACCGGACCAGAATACATCAGCAAAATCAAGGAGAAATTTGGCAAGATTATCATCATGGCTGATATCTCAACGGAAGAAGAAGCCGTAGCCTGTCGGGAAGCCGGTGCTGATTGTATTTCTACAACCTTGTGTGGTTACACACCGGAAACATTGGCAAAAGGTAAAAACGGACCGGCAATTGACGTTTTGCGCAGTTGCGTGGAGTTGCTACCCGACTGCCCGGTATTTGCAGAAGGTCGTTACAATACACCCCAAGAAGCTGCTTTGGCTATTGATGCCGGAGCATGGGCGGTTGTCGTAGGCTCAGCCATTACCCGCCCACATTTGATTACACAATGGTTTGTTGAAGCAATAAAAAAGAAGGAGTAAATTATGAATATATTTTTTGGCACAGATGGATGGAGAACTTATCTTGATTCTCAGATTAACGAAGAGTCTGTCGCCGTTGTTGCACAGGCATTCTCAGATTATGTAAATCAACGGGGAGCAAATCAGCAAATTGCCGTAGCATACGATACACGCAGAAATTCTGCGCTTTTCGCATCCATCTTTTCGGAAGTTTTATCAGGTAACGGAATTAAGGTACTATTGTCTGACAGGTTATTACCCACTCCTGTACTTTCGTTTACTACAAAATTCAAAGATTGTATGGCAGGTGTTATGATCACAGCTTCACACAATCCTCCAACATACAACGGCATCAAATTCAAATCATCGCTCGGTGGACCATTTTCATCTGATGAGACCCGGAAGATAGAGAATCTCCTCTATAAATCGGCCATTCAAAAGTCAAATGAGCATGTTGTTGTCATCGACATGATGCCTGATTACATCAGCCACATTGAATCTCTGATAGATTTTAAATCCATTCGGCAAGCTAAACTTCCACTGTTGATTGATAGCATGGGTGGTTCCGGAACGGATGTTTTGCAAGATATACTGCAAAAGCATGGCTGTTCTGCTACGACCATTTTCGGCGAACCATCCGAAAGTTTTTACGGACGACTGGCTGAACCTATCGAACAAAATCTAGCACCTTTGATGGCAGAATTATCTCGTGGTGACTTCGCATTCGGGGTTGCAACCGATGGTGATGCCGACCGCATGGGCGTTTGTCTGGACAACGGCAAATGGCTATCGGCACAAAATACCATCTTACTTCTGGTCGACTATCTGAAAAGGGTTAAAAAGGAATCAGGAGGGATTGTCAAGACATCTTCCGTAACCGATAAAATACGTGCGTTTTTTGAAACAGATGATGTTCCGGTACATGAAGTTCAGGTGGGCTTTAAATACATCGCCGACATCATGGTACAGGAAATGATTGCCTTTGGTGGCGAAGAAAGCGGTGGTTTCGGTTATGGCATGCATATTCCGGAACGCGATGGTATCTTTTCCTCATTACTCCTGCTTGAAATGCTCGCTGTATCGGAATTTCACAAACTATCAGCATATCTCGCTGATCGCCAAACCATCATGGGCGAAGTTTATTACGACAGAATTGACGCTCACTACAACAAACAAGACAAAAACAACTTATTGCCTTGGGCATTCGAATACAAGCCACAACAAATCGGGACCTACAAAACAGTTAAAACCATTTCTTTCTTAAGTAGCCGAGGTATAGTGAACGGATTGAAGTTTGTATTTGAGGGAGATTGCCGCTGGCTGCTGATAAGAAGTTCGGAAACGGAAGATATGATACGCTATTATGCAGAAGGAAACAGTGATTCGGAGGTACAAGAATTACTCAACCTTGGACAATTATTTTTAAAAGAAATTTCAACTAACAATACCCCATCATGAAAATAACAACTCTTTTTATTGTTGTACTTTGTTTGTTCAGCAGTTGCACAAATGATTCTGCAAAAAAAAATCAAATAAGTATTATGTCATTCAATATTCGTTACGATGAGCCAAATGATGGAGTCAATAACTGGGTTTACCGCCGTCAGGCTTGCGTGGATATGATTAACGATCAAGATCCGGATGTGTTTGGTATCCAGGAAGGTCTGATCCATCAGATCCATTTCATTGATTCTGCCTTGACAGCCTATACGTTCGTGGGTGAAGGCCGCGATAGCTTGATGAAAAACAATGAATATTCCGCTGTTTTCTTCAAAAATGAAAAATTCGAACTGATTCGCTCTGCAACTTTCTGGCTCAGCGAAACGCCTGAAGTTGCTTCAAAGGGTTGGGATGCAAAATACAACCGCATAGTAACCTGGGTGCACCTGAAAGATAAAAAAGACGGAAAGGAGTTGCTGGTCTTCAATACCCACTTCGACCACAGGGGGGAACAAGCACGTATGGAATCAGCTAAACTCATTGCGCAGAAAGCAGAAGAACTCTCGGGAGATTCGCTGATGACATTTGTTGTGGGTGATTTAAACACTTTGCCTGAAAATAATCTGTTACAGCCAATATTGGCTTACTTGCAATCATCGCAAGCTGTGGCTCCAATAACCGATTCTATGGGTACTACCAACAGTTTTAAGGTAACTCAAGAGGGGAAAATTATTGATTATGTTTTCTACAAACATGCCACACCAATTCAATACCAAACCATCGTCAAAGATTATGGAGTCCCTTATATCTCTGACCACTACCCGGTTAAGGCAATTTTTGAGTATTAATTTTTGGCTGGTGATTTCAAAACAACCAGAATTCAGCCTAATTAAACACTAAATATCATGAAAACTTACTATAAAAGATTGATTCCTTGTTTGTTGCTTTTAATTTTAAGCATTACACTGACCGGACAATCACCTAAATATATTTTCTTTTATATTGGAGATGGGTTGAGCTTTAATCATGTTGAAGCAGCACTTGTTTTTCAATCCAAAAACGTAGCCGACCACACGCCAAGTTTGGTTTTCGATCGATTTCCTTTTACCGGCATCGTCAATACACGCGCAGCCTCAGATTACATCACCGATTCATCGGCAGGTGGAACAGCACTTGCAAGCGGTGTGAGAATCAACAATACAGCTCTTGGCGTTGATCCCGATAACGAACCTGTGTATTCCATCATTCATAAACTTCAAAAATATAACTGGTCGACTGGTGTGGTTACATCAACAAGCGTAGATGACGGCACTCCGGCATCGTTTTATGCCCATGCGCTCGACAGGAACTCGTATTATAACATTGGGACTCAAGCGGCAAAATCAGGAATCAATTTCCTTGCCGGCGGTGGTTTAAAAGCCTATACCAACAAGGATAATCCCGACGATCCTCATTTACTTGACGTTTTCAAGAAGAATGGTTATCAGGTTTTTAAAGGACTCGATGATTTCAATAAAAGTAAAAGGAAAGGCAACAACATCCTTTTAATTCCAGATCGCATTTACCCATTTCCGTATGTATCATTACCATACGCCATTGATCGTCAACCTGATGAACTATCGCTCTCCGATCTGACAGTAACAGCTATCAATTACTTAGAAAAGAAAAAAAAGGGTAAATTCATTTTGGTTGTTGAAGGAGGAAGAATTGATCATGCCTCCCACACCAATGATGGTGCAACAGTCATTTTAGAAGTTATTGACCTTGCAAAAAGTGTTCAACATGCTTATGATTTTTACCTTAGATATCCTCAAGAGACCTTGATTATTGTTACTTCAGATCACGAAACCGGCGGTCTGGGATTGGGAAATTACGATCTAAATCTGCATGTGCAACTGCTGGCTAATCAAAAAATCTCGTTGGCATCTTTAACATCCTGGATTAGTGAATTAAAAAAGCAAACACCGAATACCGTTCAGTGGGAAGATATTGTACAAATTCTGAAAGATAATTTAGGCTTTTGGACCAATATTCCTATTTCAAGTGAAGATGAAAATAAATTAAAAGCCGAATTCAAAAAGACCTTTATTGACCATGATGAAAAACAAGTAGTTACCTGGTATTCGAAAGATGAACCTCTGGCTGTAGCAGCTGTCGGGATTCTGAATAGAATGAGTCAACTTGGCTGGTCAACCACATCTCATTCAGGAACACCGGTGCCTGTATATGCCATTGGTGCAGGTGCTGAACATTTTACAGGAAGTATGCTCAACACTGACATACCGAAGAAAATAGAAAAATTGATTCAATAATTTCGATAAAATGACTTCAGACAGCTAGCCAGAGTTGAGTTCAACAGAATGAGTCACTTCAATTATTTAAAATAAAAACATACATTTGCAGATTAGATTGATTTAGATAACATGCGTAATAAAATTGGTTTATGCATGAGCAAAACGTTGATCTTTATATCAAATTTAAAAAACATACGCATATGAAAAAAACTCTCATTGTCCTTTTATGTGCATTAATTTCGTTGAACATTACAGCACAAGATATTGAATCGCTCACCCTTACGATTGATGCTGAGCAATATAAAAAATTAGAAAATCATTTTGTTGAAAAAGAAAAGGCAAAGTTGCGAGCAACCGATTGGGCGCGTTTTTATCGCTATGAAGCCATGAATGATAGCTTACAAAAACCTGCAAAGGTAGTTTTTCTTGGAAATTCAATTACTGATGGTTGGTATCGGCAACATCCAGAGTTCTTTACTGAAAATGGATTTGAAGGACGAGGAATTGGCGGTCAAACAACCAGTCACATGCTTACCCGATTTCAGGCGGATGTAATTGATTTGAAACCGAAAATAGTGGTGATCATGGCAGGCACAAACGACATCGCCCGGAATAATGGTAAGATTACCCACAAACACATCATGCAAAACATCAAATCCATGTGTGAGTTGGCGAAATACCACAAAATAAAACCTATTTTATGTTCCATTCTTCCGGCTCACGAATTTCGCTGGAACAAAGAACTTCAGCCTGCAGCAGATATCAAGTTACTCAATGATATGATTCGGGAATATGCGCAAAACAACAAAATACCTTTTGCAGACTACTACGCAGCTTTAGTTGATGAACGTGGCGGACTGCCAGCCAGTATTGCAGCAGATGGTGTACACCCGAATATGAACGGATACGCCATCATGGAACCGATCATTTTGAAAATAATACGAAAGATGCTTTAATTAGGAATTATGGCATCGGAGTAACACTATTTGGTTGTTTCACAGCATTATGTGCCGCATACTTAGCCACTTTCGCTTCTTCCGGAGTTACTCCTGAAGGGATGAAAGAATTTTCAATAACCGGACGTTTCATTAACTTTTCGTACCAGGTACACGCTGCTATAAACCTTCCCACTCCTAAACTCAAGTGATATCCATCGCGACAGAAACGATCTCCGACAAAACTGGTTCTCCCGTTTTGAATCGCTGTACCAGCAGGAATGATGATGTTGATACCTGCTTGTTTTACCGCTGCATTGACTGTACTTACGATAGCTTCGTACATTTGCTGCTGATTATTATTGTAATTCGCGAATCCTTTGTGTTTTGAGTTAGCTGCATAAGCCCAGGTTTGATGGAAAGCAAATTGCACATCAGGATTTGTCACAAGTTTTTGGGTATAAGCGAGTAAATTTGTCAGATAAGGGAAATAGGAGTCAATCAACCCAGAATATGTACTTGCCTGTTGAAAAGTGATGTAATCCCAATCTTCATCCTGAATGGCAGTACTCAACTTTTGTTTGGCTACAACAGTTGTATCTCCGTTAATAATTTTTCTGTATGAATATGCCGCTGAATCTCTTGCCGCATTTTTCCAATGTCTCTCAAGACTACATCCGCCAATATACATATTTGCTATAATCAGCTGTACGCCATCAGCTTTTGCCAGATCGTCGACATACGATTCTGCAGCGTCGGTAGAGAAACTGTTGCCAATTGCTAAAATTTTAACGACATTCTGACCAGATATTATGGATAGAAATGCAAAGCAGGAAAAAAGAAGAATAAAAAAACTGAGCCTTTTTGTGTTCATATTACGATTACTTTTGCTGATTGATTAGATTTGAAAATGGTTGTGTTTTAATCATGCAAATATAGTATTTTTCCATCAACTTATTGCTTCAAAAACTTATATGTCGCGGTTCTGTTTTCAAGACTGGTAATTTGAACCATATAAAAACCCGGTTTGAGATTCGCAATATCAATGTTTGATCTACCTGCAATATCTGCGAAAAATGAGTGTCCATTCAAATTGATAATTCTAACTTTTTTTATTTGATCCGGATGGTTAAACTCAAGCTTGTCAACTACAAGGTTTGATGTTAAAGCAGGCAAAAAAGACTCAATTGTTGAAGTCGCTGTTAAATCTTTGGATGCAGCAACACTCAAAGCACCGTAGTTCGAAACAGCTATCACGCTGTAAATATCTTGTTCATTTACAAGTATCGATGTTTCAGTTGTGTAAGTATGTACAATTCCATTACGGAGGACAATATAGCAAATTGATCCGTCCACCGAAGTCCATGACAATACACCCAGATTGACAATCAGATTTTCAGGTGTAGATGTAGTTTCAGCTTTCACAGTAGCATCCCACGAGTCGGAACCGCCCAACACATTGGCAATGGTATAACCGGCAGCCTCATTTTCTGTTAGCACAGCAGTCGGACTGCTACCCGTAATAACTTGATTGTTGGCATTAGTATAAGAAAAAAGGGTGTTGCGAGCAGATAAATCAACAGGGTAATTCGAGGCATTTACGCTCCCATATTCTGCAAACAAAGCAGGAATTGTACTCATGCTACCCCAAGCGCCTGCTGATGGCAGAATATTCATTTTTGTGTTTAGATAGACGGCGCGGGGTGCGTTTTGCCAAGGACGTCCCAAATTATAGTTTCCATCCTGCGAAGCGGCTCCATCAATTGTACAATTACTAAAAACATACCCATATGTATTGGAAGTGCTGGTTGAGGGTGCGACAATGACATTGGCTGTTGTTCTGTCCTGCACATATATCAAACAATGATCGAAATAACAAACTCCATTACCAAAGATAAAATCAACCGAACCACGAATCTCGCAATTTAAATAATACTGTCGATCTCCGCCTACATTCGATGTGAGATGAGTGTCCTGGTATCCATCTAATCTGACGTTTTTAAATACCGCTTTGTCGGCATAAACTTTTAAAGCCACAGCTTGTCCTGCACTAACTCCAGCGGTGTTTTGAAAGGTCATGTTTTCACAATAAAAGTCATTCCCCCTGATTTCCATGGTCTGACAAGTAGAAGTGGTATAACCATCCACGCCACTGCGACGATTTCCGGTAACGATTACTCCGTTTCGACTTTGTCCGATTAAACTAACCTGATTCTTTGTTTGTGCCAAAGTTGGATATTCGTTGTAAACTCCATCTTTAACGAAGATTAAATAAGTAACTGCATTATTTAAAGGCACTGCATCAAAAGCAGATTGAATGGTTGTGCCATTCCCTGAGCCATCGGCAGCTACAACAAAATCGAATAACTTAGGTGTTACTACCGGCTTAGCTCTGGTTATAAAATTCAGGGTGAATGCTTCGCAATCATTGTTAAAGAAATCTTGAAAGGCTCCTGCCGGGATTTTCATGGTGTAGTGGGTCGCATATTTCAGGTTACTGTAAGGCAAAGTTATGTGCTTTCCTACAATTCCCGGCGTTAAGGTCTTTCCATCCAAGGTGATAGACCCTGTATGAAGCCTTACATTTTCACTGAAAACAAGTTTGATGTTTCCGTTAATTCCTACATCAGTCGACGAATCAGCAGGATTGGTTGACAAAATCGTCGGAATCTGACCGTCATCGACCGGACCATTATCAGCATAAGTAAACACTTGCAAATCATAAAACCAGAATTGGGAGCTGTTGTATATCAACCGGAGTGTAACTGGCACCGATGACTGAGCAGCGGCACAACGGATCGTATTCCGGTCGTTATTACCCAGTATGAAGGTTTCAATCGTATTCCAGTTTGTGCCATCAGCAGATAATTTTTGCAGGTAATATTCCTGAGGTACAGTTCCCCCACCCGACTGAATATAAAAACTCAGTTCGCCAACCGAAGGCAGTTCAGGCAATTGTACATAATTACATTTAAAGGCATAGGTGTATGTACCGGCATTTCGTGCTCCGGCACTCGCTACACCACCAAATTCAATCGTGTATCCGTTGATGATTTGGGTAACTGTTCCTGAAGAAGACGCCGGCATGGTGCTTACATCCGGAATAAAACCCAGCAGCAAATCACCTTTGGCATCAACTTCTGTTCTGAAAGAGAAGGATATTCCGGCATAAGGGTTACCCGACAAGTCGGTAATAGCTCCGGAAGAAATATCGACCACGTATTCTGTATCATAAGTCAAACCGCTGTAATTCAAATACATTAGATTGTTGTTAGATGCAGAAACAGCCGCCGTTATAGATTTAGTACCAATATAAACACTTTCCGTTCCTGCCTGACAAGCTTCGCTCATGATCAGCGAGATAAAACCATTAACTGGCATTACAGCGTCTTCCGCAACCGACAATTTTGTCAAAGTTGGCAGTATGGTATCCGGTGTTTTATAATTCATCCTTGTTTCAGATGCCGTTGGTGTATTTTCTCCGTTTATAAAAGCACCCGCCGGAATAACAAATTCATAAGAGCTATCCGTTTTCAGTCCGCTGTACTGAATTGTAGCTGTTTCATTATTTATACTGATGTCCGATTCAGAAATTACCACATCACCCATCCTGATAGCTCCCGAACCACGGTTTACATTTTCAGAAAATACGATGGTAATCGCACCGCTAACCGGTATAATTGAATTATTTGCCGGAGTAATCGATTGTATAACAGGTGGAATTGCCACATCTGTCACATTTCCCCATATCTTTATATCCGATAAGAAAGCATATTGTCCAGGTGCTAAGTTCGTAAATTTCAAGGTCACATTTTCCTCATTGATATTGAGATTCACCGCCATACCCGAACTTGGGTTGCATACTGCGTTGTGGATACTCACCCAATCAACATCGCCGGCGCTCTTTTTCCAAACCTGAAAACCCCGGTTGCTCCCGGTTGTACATTCCACAATCCAAACTTTAGTGATCGATTTGAGCGGAGAAAGCTCGATTGACATGGCTATGCCTTCTGTCAGGACTTCCGTGTTTTTTTGCATTTTAAGACAGCCCGCCGAGGACAGAATATTCGTTGACGATCCTGAAGCATAGCCGCTAGGGACAACTGAAACACCATGCATGGTATAGACGAGCGATTCGTTGGATATCATGGTGGCTTTGTTCACGACTAATCCCGGATTAGCTGTTGTGGCCGTGAAACCTGTCCACGACTGAAAATTTTCATCTATCAGTAATTGCTCCGTTTGAGCTGATAAACCAGCGGTAACGAATAATGCTAATAGAAAGAATAAGAAAAGTGATTTTAATGATTTCATAGCATAAATGTATTTTTTATATTGCAAAATTAAGCTGTTTAACACTGATAAATGTGGAAATTTAAACATCTTACGTGTATTTTTAAACACAATACAAATAAAATGCACCTGATTCCTATGTGTATTTGTGGGGACTGCTTTCGTCTTCATTTTTGTATACAATAGATAAGCAGGAATTGTTAAATATTCAATATTTCTGAAATATATTGTATTAAATGTTTGGAATTTAAAAATATTTTTCTGAATCTTTGTGATATCATTTTAATATCATTATAAATACATTCATCATGAAAACTAAAGAAGAGTTATTTACAGGTACAAGATTAGCGGGAATCCCCATGTTAATCATCAATTTTCTCTTTTTAATTGGCATTATAGTCCTGTTTATTTGGACATTAGATGCAGGTCTTTCAAGCGCTTTAACAACGGTCATTATGATTGCAGACACATTTTTATTTGTACTGAACATGATTTTTTGGGGAGGATTTATGCAAATTGAACCCAACGAAGCCCGTGTGATGATTTTCTTCGGAAAATATGAAGGCACGGTAAAAGAAAACGGTTTCTTCTGGGTAAACCCATTTTACACCAAGAAAAAACTGACCCTGCGAGCCCGAAATTTAGATGCAGAGCCTATCAAGGTGAATGACAAAACAGGCAACCCCATCATGATCGGGATGGTGGTAGTTTGGCGGGTATCTGATACGTACAAAGCTTCGTTCGATATTGACAATGCTTCGATGACCGTTACAACTCCTGGAGCCGCAGCAATAGACAATGTAGGTCAAAAAATGAAAGCTTATGAGAACTTTGTGAAGATACAAGCTGATGCAGCACTGAGAAATGTTGCGGGTATGTATGCCTACGATCATGACAGTACGGCCAAAGAAACCGACATGACCCTTCGTTCAGGAGGAGAAGAAGTAAATGACATCCTCGAAAAGCAAATCAACGAACGCCTGACCATTGCGGGTATCGAAGTCATTGAAGCCCGCATCAATTACCTGGCTTATGCTCCTGAGATTGCATCGGTCATGCTGCGTCGTCAGCAGGCAGATGCCATCATAGCAGCGCGTGAAAAAATTGTGGATGGAGCTGTCGGTATGGTAAAAATGGCTCTAGCCAAATTATCTGAAGAAAACATCGTCGACCTGGATGAAGATAAAAAAGCAGCGATGGTCAGCAATTTGCTCGTAGTCCTCTGTAGTGAAGAAAATGCACAACCCGTATTGAATACAGGAACTTTACATCAATAAAATTGGCTAAAGATAGTAAAAATAAAAGCTTTGTGCTCAGGATTGATTCTGACACGATGGGGGCACTTGAAAAATGGGCTGCGGACGAGTTCCGCAGCACCAACGGGCAAATTTTGTATATACTCGATCAGGCTTTGAAGAAAAGTGGTCGGATGCCGAAGAAAAAACCAGCTCCTGATTAATTATAATTTTTATCACTTTGTTGCAAAAATCTTCACATTTTTACCATTAGCAACAAAGAATTTTTCTCCACCATCAGCAAAATGAGGATTATTATCAAATAACACATCAGCACTGAATACGCCACGTAAAGACATTTTTTCCAAATCAATAGCTGCAAATTCTTTGTATTCCATTTTTTTCACATCCCCTTTGGTGAAAATTGCATAATCGAGATATGGGTCATCGGCATTGGTCATTTCGCTTACAGCCAGACCGCTCACATTTGGAGTTTTCAACGAGCCCAAAACACGAGCATTTGCTGCATCTACTTTTACTACCCCATTTGCACAATTTAAAATAAACTGGTTTTGATTATCGAAATAAGTCATACCCCAAATATCGCCGACCTTTTCTTTGGAAATAGGAGCAGATCCTAAAACAGCACCTGTTTTAGGATCAAGTATAAACAGATTTTTATTTGTTGCACAATACAATTTGCCATCAACTAACTGAGTGGATGCCACGAATGAGAATTTGTCCTTTGCAGCTTTTGCAATAGTTTCGTTACTCCAAAGCAATTTTCCGGTTGCAGGATTAAAAGCACGAATACCATACGAATCCTTGTCATCATAGATATATTTATACGTATACTGTTTGCGGCTCTTGCCTGATCCTGAACAAACTACCCTTACACGGGAAGTATGATAACTAAAACAAAACTCCGAAGCAGTTTCTGTTTTTTGAATTTTACGTTCAGCAGCACCAAGTGGTAAAATGATCACACCATCTGTAAGAATTGCAGCAGGAATTTTTTGAACCGTTGGCATTTTTTCCGATTCCCATTGTTTATTACCTGTTTCCAAATTATAACTTATAAATCTGTTTTGAAAATTATCCATCACATAAACAGAACCGTTATATACCACAGGATCAGGGGCAGGAAAAGGAGTTAACACTGTAGTCGTAACACCTTTCATTGAACTGGTTGTATAGTTACATTCCCAACTTTTTTCTCCGGTATAAATATCCAAAACCGTAAGTCCACTGTTTGTCTTCAAATTAGGTTCATGTTCTACAAATAATTTTCCGTCGGCATACATCATAGCCACGTATGGTTGATAGGTAATCCAATCAGCTCCTTGTGCAATGAAATGTTCTTTTTCCCACAACAAACGGTCAGTATTCATCTCATAAGCCGAAAATTTCATTTTCCAGCTCTGAGCACCTGTTCCGCCTCCGCCAATTATCCCCATAACATCAAGCAAAACACTTTCTTTGCCTTTCATTATTACATAACAATTCTTCTCCGGAATTTCCAAATAAGAAGCACGTGAAGCATTTTTCAATGCTTTCTTTTTATCATAATATTTTTCTATATCAGCTACTTCAATACCTTTATCTGTAGTTAAAAAAATCTCACTATCCTTTCCGGTAATCACTTTTACAAGATTGTAATACTCCATGATAAAGCAATCGAAATCTCGAGCTTTGCCCGCAATATCAAAGGCTTTACTCCAAATGACTTCCCCGGTCATAACATTTACAAAATCAATTTTTTCTTTTGTTGGCAACAATACACCATTTGTTTTGGTATCGAAATAATTTTTAAATCCGTTAGATAATTCATACTTACCAAAATCGGAAACATAATTATTACTTTTCCAAAGCAATTTGCCGCTTTTTCCATCTATAAAATACTTGGTAGAAACAGCCTTTTTAGTATCTTCTTCAAAAACAAGAATTACATTGGCATTTTTATTCCAGAATTGGTTGGCAATTTTTTTGGCTCCTGTTTCTTTCTGGAAATTCATTTGCCATAAAATTTTACCTGTATTTCCATCAAACATCAACATCTCTAACTTATTCGAACACAAAAAATACTGAAAATCTGAAGTGTGATCGTACACAATTTCATTTGGACTGAAAGGTAGGTCAATTGAGCTCAAGGTTTTAAAATCGGCAGCATAAATGCTTACAAATGTTGCAAGTAAAATTGCAATAACTTTAATCTTTTTCATAAGGACATTTTTTAATTGTTAAAATGATTGTTGTTATATAAAATTTTCACAAAAAAACATTACAAAAATACGTCTTGTTTAAAATAAAAAAAATCCATATAAATATGGATTTTTTTATATCAAAAGGATAAATTTCAAATCAGGATGGTATTAGTAATTTCTGCTGTATTGCATATTTAATTAGTCCTACAATAGACTTACTCGACGTCTTCTCCATAATCTTAATTCTGTGTGAATCAACGGTTTGCTTACATATAAAAAGTTTATCAGCAATTTCCTTACTTGTATATTCCTGCAGAATCAACATCAGGACTTCAGTTTCGCGTGCAGTTAACCTGACATTCGGGGTTTTAATAAACTTCTCATCCTCCATTTCCTTAATAGTTTAAGTGTATTTGTAGAATAATCTGATAGGTTATCAGCGATTAATTTCGCAAAATTAAATAAATTTATTGATATTTTAACTAGCAGAACAGTTCGCATTCAAAAATAAAATTTGAACTAAATTTTTAAGAAGGTATAAATCTTCGCATCAATAATTTTCTACAAAAAGTTATGAGAATAAAAAAACCGATTTACGTTTCATACGCAAACCGGCTTTTAACAGAGCTAAATAGAAGTTTATTATTTCTTTGGTGGTTTATATAAATGCGACGAATGTCCGTAAAACAATTCAGCGGCTTCCATTATCGTTTCGGATAAAGTCGGATGCGGATGAATAGTCAGCGCCAGATCTTTGACCGTCGCACCCATTTCGATGGCTAAGGTCGCTTCGGCAATCAGTTCGCCAGCCCCGGGACCGCATATACCGACACCCAACACCCGTTCTGTATCCGGATCTACGATAATTTTGGTTACACCATCACTTCTATCGAGTGTAGTAGCACGTCCGCTCGCTGCCCAAGGGAATTTAGCCGTTTCGAATTTGATTCCTTTTTCGACAGCCTGATTTTCAGTAATACCAGCCCAAGCAATCTCCGGATCGGTAAACACCACGGCAGGAATGGCCAGCGGTTCAAAAGTCACTTTTTTGCCTGAAATAGCATCCACCGCCACACGCGCTTCATGCGAAGCTTTATGCGCCAACATGGGTTCTCCCACGATATCGCCAATGGCATAAATACTGTCATCATCGGTTTTCAGGGATTTATCAGCAATGATCCAACCCCGTTCGTTGACTTTCACTTTGGTATTTTCAAGTCCGAGTCCGGTAGTTTGTGGTTTGCGACCAATCGACATCAAAACATAATCAAACTGATGTTCTTCTATTTTTTTGTCTTTATTCTCTATTTTAACCAAGAGACCCTCTCCTTTTTCTTTGATTTCAACTACTTTAGATTGCAGCATGATCTTATCAAAAGACTTAGCTATTCTTTTTTGAAGATGCGAAACCAAATCCTGATCGGCACCCGGAAGCAGGCGATCCATGAACTCTACAACCGAAACCTGCGAACCCAGTGCAGCATAAACAGAACCGAGTTCCAGTCCGATGTAACCGCCACCCACTACCAACAAGGTTTTCGGAATAGCAGGCAAGTCAAGAGCTGAAGTAGAATTCAGCAAACGTTTACTCTCTATCTGCAAAGATGGAATGGTCGCAATGACTGAGCCCGTTGCGATAATCGCCTTATCAAAAGTAATTTGTTCCGAACTGCCATCTTCTTTTTTCACTTCAATAGCAGTAGAAGAAACAAAAGAAGCACGTCCCTGCACATAATTGATGTTCCTTTGTTTGGAAAGCAAACCGAGTCCGCCGGTCAGTTTCCTGACCACTTTATCTTTATACGACCGAAGTTTATCCAAATCAATTTTTGGTTCGCCGAAATCAATACCCCAACTTTTAGCTTCTTTGCTCTCGTTAATCAGCTTAGCTACATGCAAAAGTGCCTTGGAAGGAATACATCCGCGGTACAAACACACACCGCCCGGATTCTTTTCCATATCCACCAAGGTAACATTCATACCCAAATCAGAAGCATAAAATGCCGCTGCATATCCACCGGGGCCACCCCCAATAACTACTATATTTTTACTCATATCTTTATTTTTTTACCACATGCGTCACAAAAGTAACATAAGAAAATATTATTACCAAGTTTACTTGTTCTCGATCTTGCGAGTTGCGGTAATTGAGCGGCCTTAATCGCGATAGCGATTTCGACGCGAAATACCGCAACTTGCATTAGATCAGATTATTAATTCGGCTCATTATCAACCTTCAATTATCAGTTTCATCGGATTTTCAAGCGCCTCAATCACCCACCTCAGGAATCGGATACCATCTGCTCCATCGATTACCCTGTGGTCGTACGACAACGACAAAGGCAGCATCATACGGGGTTCAAACTTCCCATCGACATATACTGGCTCTATACTTCCTTTTGAAATACCGAGAATCGCAACTTCCGGTGCATTGATAATCGGTGTGAAAGCAGTTCCACCGATACCACCAAGATTGGTGATGGTAAAACATCCTCCCTGTAAATCGGCAACACTTACCTTTTTGGTGCGGGCTTTTTCAGCCAATGCATTTATTTCTTTCGATATCTCGATGATATTCAACTTATCGGCATTTTTAATGACCGGAACTATCAACCCAAAATCAGTATCCACGGCAATGCCGATATTGAAATACTTCTTGTAGATGATGGACTTATTTTGCATATCTACACTGGCATTGAATTGCGGAAAGGTTTTCATAGCCGAACTGATGACTTTCACCAAAATGGCTGTCACGGTGAGTTTTACACCAAACTTTTCTGCTGTCTTGGCATAGCTCTTTCTAAATTCTTCCAACTGCGTGATATCCGCTTTATCGAATTGAGTCACATGTGGAATGGTATGCCAGGCATGACTGAGGTGCTCAGCAGTTTTCTGACGGATATTCGACATCGGCTCCTTGACCGTTTCTCCGTATCGCGAGAAATCCGGGAGTGGTTCCTGGTGTTGCTCTGCACGAATATGTTGCGTCTCGTTTCTTTGCTGATGCATACCCTTGCTGTATGCTTTTACATCATCGAGCAATATTCTTCCACCCGGACCTGAACCTTTAATCTGGTTCACATCCACACCAATCTCGCGCGCCAATCGGCGAACCGAAGGTGCTGCAGGAGCTGCATTGGAAAGAATCGGTGGTTGATTTTCAATCAGAATTGCTTTTGGTGGATTGGTAGGTGCATTGCTTGTCGCTGCTGCAACTACAGGTTCCTCTTTATTTACGACTGCCAGTTCTGCTGACACAGGGGAATCTGGTGTATCCGATGGGGTTTTCGGTTCAACGGGAGGTTGTTCAGCTGGCGGATTAGCCGGTTCTTTAACTTCCGGTGCTGAAACAGCTTCAGCCTTGGGAGCCTCAACTGCCTTTTCGGCACCAGCAGATTCTTCCACGCTGAACATCACCTGACCAATCGCAACACTATCTCCTTCTTTTACTTTTATTTCCAAAACTTTACCGTTCACATCCGAAGGGACCTCAATGGTGGCCTTGTCGGTTTCCAGTTCCAACACCGACTGATCAACCTCAATTACATCACCCACTTGAACCAAAACTTTCACAATGGTGGCTGAAGTGATATTTTCACCTAATTCAGGAATTACAAAATTCTTCATTATCTCTATAATTTACATCCATATTATTTAAATACTCCGGGGTTCAAAATTGAACCACGAATTAGACTTATTTGCACACATTGAAGCACAATCATACTTGATCATTAAAATTATGCGTGCATTGGGTTGAGTTTATTCGCACTGATTCCCAACTCTTTCATTGCTTTTTTCAACTCGGGCAACTTGTATTTGCCATCTTTATAAAGCGCATAGAGCGTAGCGAAAACAATGTGCTTGGCATCCACCTCGAAGAAGTCCCGGAGTTCACTGCGACCTTCGCTGCGTCCGAAACCATCTGTGCCAAGTGAATATAATTTCTTCGGCAACCATTTGGAAATCGAGTCCGGCAAAGTTTTTACATAGTCCGATGCAGCTACGATTACTCCTTCGTTGTCAATCAATGTTGATACATAAGGTGTTTGCTCCTTTTCAGGATGTAGCAGGTTGTGTCTTTCAACATCCAACGCTTCTTTACGTATTTCTTTATAGCTCGTAACAGAATAAACATGAGCTGCAACCTTGTATTTTTCTTCCAGTATTTCGGCCGCTTTCAATGTTTCATTCAGGATAGTTCCACTACCCAGCAAGTTGGCTTCTAATGCCGGAGATTTAATTTCTGATTTTTTGTAGCGATACATGCCTTTCAGAATACCATCCTTAACACCCTCAGGCATTGGAGGCATCGGATAGTTTTCATTCATGATGGTGATGTAGTAAAACACCTTTTCCTGCTCTTCGTACATGCGACGAATACCATCGCGAATAATTACTGCTAATTCGTAAGCAAATGCAGGGTCATAAGTCACCAAATTGGGTACAGGATAAGCCAGCAAATGACTGTTCCCGTCCTGATGTTGCAAACCCTCACCTGCAAGTGTTGTCCTTCCGGCTGTTCCACCTACCAAAAAGCCTTTAACGGCCATATCGGCAGCAGCCCACACCAAATCACCAATTCGTTGCATGCCAAACATGGAGTAATACACAAAGAAAGGCATCATATTCAAACCGTGTGTTGCATAAGCAGTTCCGGCACCAATAAAGGAAGACATGGCACCTGCTTCGGTAATCCCTTCTTCCAAAATTTGTCCGTCCTGGGCTTCTTTGTAATACAACAAAAGTTCTTTATCAACGGGTTCGTACAACTGTCCGACATGCGAATAAATTCCCAGCTGACGGAAAAGCGATTCCATCCCGAAAGTACGGGCTTCATCGGGCACAATCGGGACAATCAGTTTTCCAATCTCTTTGTCTTTCAGAAGTTTGGTCAACAACCTGACAAATGCCATGGTCGTTGAAAGTTCTCTGCCATCCGAACCTTCATAAAATTCAGCAAAAACCTCTTCCGGAGGAGTTTTAATCGGACGAACATCCACCCTTCTTTCAGGGACATAACCTCCTAAATTTGTCCTGTGCTTTTTCAGATATTGCATTTCAGGAGAATCTTCAGGCAGTTTATAAAAAGGTGCTTTGGCGACTTCATCATCTGATATCGGAATTCCAAAACGAGTTCTGAATTCTTTCAACTCATCTTCATTCAGTTTTTTCTGAGAGTGCGTGATATTTTTTCCTTCACCACTCTCACCCAAACCATAACCTTTGATGGTATTGGCAAGAATCACAGTCGGTTGTCCTTTATGATGTACAGCCGCATCATAAGCTGCAAAAACTTTTTCGGGATCGTGTCCTCCACGTTTCATCTTGCGAATTTGTTCATCGGTAAGATGACTCACCATATCAAGCAGATCCGGATCCACACCAAAAAATTCATTCCGAACATAATCACCAGAAGCGATAGAAAATTTCTGGGACTGTCCATCGACCACTTCGCCCATGCGTTTCACCAATTTTCCTTTGGAGTCCTTTTCAATCATCTCGTCCCATTCGCCACCCCAGAGAACTTTGATGACATTCCAGCCGGCACCGCGAAAAACAGCTTCCAATTCCTGTACAATTTTACCGTTACCACGAACAGGTCCATCCAAACGTTGGAGATTACAGTTGATAACGAAAATAAGATTATCTAATTTCTCACGAGATGCCAAAGTTATTGCACCTAGCGCTTCCGGTTCATCCGTTTCACCATCACCTAAAAACGCCCAGACTTTCTGATGCGAAGTCACTTTCAGTCCGCGATCTTCCAAATAACGGTTGAAACGAGCCTGATAAATGGCCATGATAGGACCTAATCCCATCGAGACAGTCGGAAATTCCCAGAAATTAGGCATGAGCCAAGGATGTGGATAAGAAGACAAACCGCCTTTGGGATTCAGTTCCCGGCGGAAATTGTTGAGTTGGTCAACCGTCAGGCGACCTTCGACAAAAGCACGTGCGTAGATACCCGGTGCCGCATGCCCTTGAAAATAAATCTGATCACCATCATGACCGTCCCCTTTACCTTTAAAGAAATGATTAAACGCCACTTCGAGTAAAGTAGCAACAGATGCATAGGTAGAAATATGTCCGCCGATGCCGTTTTCGTTTTTATTGGCTTTTACGACCATGGCCATGGCATTCCAACGAATCACACTTTTGATTAAGCGTTCAATTTCGCGGTTGCCCGGATAGGGAGACTGCTTGGCTCTGGTAATGGTGTTTATGTAAGGCGTGTTAGCCGTGAAAGGCAATTCAACACCTGCTTTGTGTGCGCGTACTTGTAATTGTCGAAGTAATTCTACGACCCGTTCGGGTCCCCACTGTTGTAAAACATAGTCGAGTGAGTAAAACCATTCTTCGTTTTCAAGTTCTTCGATTTCCTTCGGGATCAACTTATTTGAATTCATTTTAAATTGCTTTTGTGTTTGTTCTTAACTAACAAACAAAAAGCAATTATGTTTAATAAATTGCAATCCCGAGATTACAAAAATTCAAAAAAACATTATATATAATTGAAATAAAACATTTTAAAAATTACAATTAATACTAATATTATCAAACTAATCAAGATAATTGGTATTAATAATTGCAATAACCATCAAACTTTTCTATTAAATTTTGCAATCTTAATGTTGTCTTACTATTTGAGATGATACATACAGCTTGATAATCTTTCGAAATTTTATCAAGGCGTAAATGATAGACATCATCAACAATAAATAAAAACCATCTCCAACAGGAATTTCAATAAAGAAGCCCTTATTCTCGGTACCATCGCTGCTTTCATGGCCACCAATCAGGGCTTTTAACAAACCCCTGGTCGTTGAAATCAAAATGCTGCTATTGGTTTTTTTAGGGGTTGTTGCATCTACCAAGTCATTTTTTGAACCAATTTCCGGAATGTTGTTATTAATAGTGCTTCTCGCTACACCCTGCTGCTGTTCTTTATAAACAGGATAATTGTGTTGTTTCGAATAATTTTCAGGTGCTTTGGGAAGGTACTGCTTGCCTTTACTAATTACGCTGTAATTTGGAGAATTACCCGAACTTGAAGTATTAAAATCCTGAATTATAGTAAAAACAGACCATCCGGCAATAAGAATAATTGCTATAATTAAAGTATTTATGATATTGGTCTTCATTTTAAAAACAATTAATCATAAGAAAATCAAACCTGTTAATTCAAAAACTTGATTGAAACGCTTCAATTCCGCTTAAATTCATAATCTTTGTACAATAACAATTTTTCGTGCAACTTTGTTTT
>JAUSNQ010000210.1 GCA_030655595.1 Paludibacter sp. | reverse complement strand
AGACAAACGCGAATCAGGATAATTTTTGATAATATTCAATGCGTGAAGATTCGTATTTTTAAGGGTCAAATCAAAATCAAAAACCGGCACTTCTGGATCTTTAAAATCAATGATACCGCTAAAGTCAGCTTCAATATTTTCATCGATGATATTTATTTTTCCATTAAAACCTGTACCATCATATGTCCCATCGAAATCTGCATTTTTATAGTTATAAGCGTTAAACTCAACTTCTGAGAGTTTTGCTTTAATAGTTCCCTTGATGGCTTTATTGTATTTTTTGATACCGATTGTATTTAGATTGATGGCGATCTTCCCAAATGTTGTATCGTTTAATAGCTTACCAAGTGATAAGTTGCTGGTTTTTAATGTGCCATTGTATGATAAATCCCGCAAATTATTTTCAAAGCGCAGCGAAATATCCGACGATATGCTTCCAATATTAGTTCTGAAATTTCCAAAAGCTACCAAATCGCTTAAAAATCCTGTAATATTTCCTTTGTAAGTGATGAGTCCCAAACGATTAAATTCTTTTGGAAGCACAAAAGGTTTATTGTCTATTTTTGCAATTAAATCCTGCAATTCAGAAGTGGTAATTTGGAGGTTGTTGACTTGACAGTATATAAACGATTCCTGAAGATTGGGTAAACCATTAACATCCAAAGAGGCATCTAAAAGCATTGATTTTCCATAAGAAACTTTTACAGCCTGTAATCGCAGACTGGATAGTTGTCCCGTAATCAAAGCATTGATTGTAGCATGCTCATGCATGTTCTTAAATTCAGGGATAAATGCCCCCAAATCTGCCAATGAAATCATTGCATTGTCAACTGGAATGTGAAATTTTAATTTCTCAGCATTTTTTACAACATCATCAAATTGATTGAATTTAATACTAGATTTGTTCAGGTTGATATTTGACTCGGGCAACTCAATATTAAATTCCGAAAAATAAATGCCCTGTGAGGACCCCAGGAACTTTGCTCTCAAATTCTTCAGCACAAACCCTGACTCTTCGTTTGCATGCAGATATTTGATGGAAGCGTTAATCGAATCTTGATTGAACACCTGAATAGTGATTTCAGAATTAATGTTTTCTACTTTCAATCGATTTGGATTAAAATTCTGATTGATAATCGAATCTGATAAGTTGGTGTAATCAAATCTTGAATCGCTAATTTTCAGCTTAGCCAAGCTCAAGTCAATCATGATTGAATCAGCATCAGATACTTTTTTTTTAAATAAAAAATCCATATTCGATTTTCCGAAAGCGTCGATTTTTAGATTGGCATAAATTTGATCGAGTTCTAAGCTATAAAAGACAAGTTTCTTTTTGAATAGTTTTCGGAAATTAAAATGGGCATTGATTTTCTCGATGTGTAAAAGCGTATCTTTTTCCTGATCTTCAATGTGTAGATTCTGCACTTTCAGGGTATTGAACATGCGATAATCAACCCGACCGATATCAATTTTTGTATTCAATGATGCGGATAAATCGCGCGTGATGACTCCTACAACGAAATTCTGTATTCCATTGAATTGTAATAAGATAACAGGAGACACCAGCAAGAGTATGACTGCGACGCTCGTTATGATGAGTATTTTAATTGAATTTTTTATACCTTTGGACTTTATTTTGCACAAAATTAGGAAATTGTTTCGAATACACAACGTATTGATAATAAGATTTATTGAATAAAAAGCATGCCCAATACCCTTATTTTAGGAATTGAATCATCGTGTGACGACACATCGGCTTCAGTCGTTTGCAATGGTGTTTTGTTGTCGAATATCATCGCCAATCAGTCTGTGCACGAACGGTATGGTGGGGTAGTTCCAGAATTGGCCTCACGGGCGCATCAACAGAACATCATTCCTGTTGTGCATGAAGCATTACAAGCAGCCGGGGTTGATAAGTCTGAATTGTCGGCTGTAGCCTTTACACGTGGTCCCGGTCTGTTGGGGTCTTTATTAGTAGGGGCTTCTTTTGCAAAAGGTTTATCTCAGGCATTGGAAATACCCTTGATAGAAGTGAATCATTTACAAGCGCACGTTTTGGCGCATTTTATCAGTCAGCAAAAGAAAAGTGAAAAGCAACCAGCATTTCCTTTCTTGTGCTTGTTGGTATCCGGAGGGAATTCGCAAATTATTTTAACACGCTCTTATACGGACATGGAAGTGATTGGTCAGACAATTGATGATGCTGCCGGAGAGGCTTTTGATAAATGTGCCAAGGTGATGGGACTTCCCTATCCGGGCGGACCGTATATCGATCGGTTGGCACAAACAGGTAATCCAAAAGCATTTAAATTGGCCAAACCACAAATTGCTGATTACAACTACAGTTTTAGTGGGCTCAAAACATCATTTTTATACCTTTTGCGCGATAAAGTAAAAGAAAATCCGGATTTTGTAGCAGAAAATCTACATGATTTATGTGCTTCTTTGCAAGATACCATTGTAGATGTCTTGATGAAGAAATTGAAATTGGCTGCAAAGGACTTGAATGTCAATCAGTTGGCTGTTGCGGGTGGTGTTTCTGCAAATTCAGCTTTGAGGAAGGCTTTTGTTGATGAAGGGAAACGAAATGGATGGGATATTTTTATTCCTCCAATCGAATTTACCACTGATAATGCTGCGATGATAGCCATTACAGGCTATTTTAAATATCTGAAAAAAGATTTTTGTGCTTTAGGAGAAGTACCATATGCAAGAATTAGTAATATATTTTAAATTTTATTACAATGTCAAAATTTAAACTACCCCAAAAACTTGTTCCTTTAAAAGGAGTTTTTTACTTTTTTGTCATTCTTTTGGTATCCCATTTTTTCTGGAAATTCACCATGTTGGGCGATGAATCAAATAATCTGGTGACATTCTTCGGGATCGATTTAACTGCCGGATTTAACTTCATGGTTGATCATGTGGCTCAGGTGGTTTACAAAATTCTGATATTTTGGGGATATCCGGTAGTGCTGGATGGAACTAATATCATCAGACATGATAATGATATTGCTGTGCGCTTAGTCTGGGCATGTACGGGTATTAAGCAAGCCTATATTTTCTTTGTAATCATCGCATTTTATTATGGTCCGTTTTTGAAAAAGTTGTGGTTTATCCCCGCTGGATTGGTCGTAGTATATCTGTTCAATATTTTTAGAATCGTAATGATTACTTCAGCCATCAAAGAACGCCCCGAAAGTTTTGAGTTTTTACACGAAGGTTTATATAAATATCTCTATTATGGTGTGATTTTTTTGATGTGGATACTTTGGGAGGAAAAAGTCAGAGGAAAAATCAGAAAATAACATAGCCTTTAAAATAATGTTTAATAATCATCATTGCCAATCTAATAAAACCATTTAAATGACACAAACAGAAAAATCGATGAATCCCTGGAAATGGATTCCAACGCTTTATTTCGCACAAGGAATTCCTTACGTAATGGTTATGACTGTCTCGGTAATCATGTACAAAAGATTTGGAATTTCCAATACGGATATTGCACTTTATACCAGCTGGTTATATTTGCCATGGGTTATCAAACCTTTCTGGAGTCCGATTGTAGATTTATTGTCGACAAAACGATGGTGGATTGTGACCATGCAGTTATTGATTGGAGCTGGTTTCGCAGGAATTGCCTTGCTCATACCCATGCCATTTTACTTTCAGGCAACCCTCCTTGTCTTTTGGCTGATGGCTTTTAGCTCTGCTACGCATGACATTGCTGCCGATGGTTTTTATATGCTGGCTTTAACCGAGGAGAAACAAGCATTTTTTGTTGGCATCAGGAGTACGTTTTATCGATTGGCAATGATTTCAGGTCAGGGCTTGTTGATAATTTTTGCAGGAGCAATGGAGCGTGTTACCGGAAATATCAGGTTCTCCTGGAGCATTACATTCTTTGTAATTGCCGGTATATTTATTTTGCTAACCCTTTACCACCGACTAGCTTTGCCGAAACCGGAATCTGATAAGACGAAGGAGTTAGTCAATCCAAATCAAACTTTTCAAGCATTCTGGATTACTTTTAAAACTTTTTTCAAGAAAAAAGGAATTCTGCTTTCCCTGACTTTTTTCTTGATTTATCGACTTGGTGAAGCGATGCTGGTGAAACTGGCTTCTCCGTTTATGCTTGATCCTGTAGATATTGGCGGATTGGGATTGAGTACTGAGCAAGTCGGACTTGCTTATGGTACTGTTGGTGTAATTGCGCTGGTTTTGGGTGGTATTTTGGGTGGTTTTGCAATTTCATTCAAAGGGCTGAAATTCTGGTTGATTCCAATGGCTTTGTTTATTACTTTACCCAATGCGGTGTATGTTTATATGTCTTTTTTTCAGCCTGCTAATTATCTGACGGTCGTTGGCTGCGTGGCGATTGAACAGTTTGGATATGGCTTCGGGTTTGCAGCTTTTTTGATGTACATGATTTATGTTGCTGATGGTGAGTTTAAAACTGCTCATTATGCTTTTGCCACGGGTTTTATGGCATTGGGTATGATGCTGCCTGGCATGTTTGCCGGTTGGTTACAAGAGGCAGTTGGTTATCAATTATTTTTCATAATTATCATGCTTTTAACTATACCAACAGTGGTTGTAGCATCAGTCATAAAAATTGATCCGGTTTTCGGAAAGAAAAAATAATTTATTTACCTTTGCTCCGTAATTTCTCGTTTACATTTCAATCACTAACTGATGAAGATTCTTGTACTAGGTGCCGGTAAAATGGGCACATTTCTGACAGATGTTTTGTGTTTTCAACACGAAGTTGCTTTGTTCGATACGGATGCAAAACGTTTGCGTTTTGTGTTCAACACTTTGCGGATGACTGAATATGAGGAAATCCGTGAGTTTCAGCCCGAACTTGTTATCAACTGCGTTACACTCAAATACACCATAGATGCTTTTCAAAAGCTATTGCCTTTTCTGCCTAAGGATTGCATTATTTCTGATATTGCATCTGTTAAAACAGGATTAAAAGATTATTATGGTTCAACCGGCATGCGCTACGTGTCTACCCACCCGATGTTTGGTCCAACTTTCGCAACATTAGACAACCTGAGTGCTCAAAGTGCAATCATCATTGCAGAATCAGATCACATGGGCAAAGCTTTTTATAAAGATTTATATGGCTCTTTACGTTTGAATATCTTTGAATATACGTTTGAGGAACATGACCAGACAATTGCCTATTCTTTATCGATTCCTTTTGCTTCAACCCTTGTATTTGCATCGGTTATGAAGCCTCAAGAGGCGCCGGGAACAACTTTCAAAAGGCACATGGATATTGCGAAAGGACTCTTGTCGGAAGATGATTATCTGTTGACTGAAATTCTTTTTAATCCTTATACGCCTGAGCAATTGAATAATATTCGCAATGAACTCAAGTCATTGTTAGATATTATTGATAAGAAAGATTCTGAACGTATGCATCAGTTTCTAAAACAAGTACGTAAAAATATTGAGTAGAATAACACCTCAAAATTGTATATTTGAAAATAATTAAATCGTAAATATAAATAATTATGGAACCAAAAAATCAGGTTTTTAAGGCTATGCAAGAAGCTGGAATGCCTTTAAATGCAGGCAAAATTGTAGAACTAACCCGACTCGACAGAAAGGCAGTTGATATAGCGATGAAACAATTAAAAACTGAGGGCGCTATCGAATCTCCCAAAAATTGTTTCTGGCAACCTAAAGTATAAATAGCTTTCCAGACGTATATCTTCAAGCCTCCTGTCGGAATTTCTTCCTGCAGGGGGTTGTTTTTTTCAGTCAAACATTAATTTTTTCAAAAAATCGCATCTTTTCCCCGAAAAGCATTAATTTTGTCAGTTACAATATGCCAAAATTACAGTTAGTCAGTTTAAATAATATGCAAAATTCAGAAATACAGGCGGTTAAACAACGTTATGGGATTATTGGAACATCGGAGTTGCTAAATAGGGCCATCGATATTGCAGTGCAGGTTGCTGCAACCGATTTATCAGTGTTGATAACAGGTGAAAGTGGTGTAGGGAAAGAGAATTTTCCGCAAATTATACATCAATATAGTCACAGAAAACATGGACCTTACATTCCTGTTAACTGTGGAGCAATTCCAGAAGGGACGATTGATTCAGAGTTATTTGGTCACGAAAAGGGTTCATTTACCGGGGCTACGGGCGACCGCAAAGGCTATTTTGAAGTTGCGGATGGTGGGACTATCTTCTTGGATGAAGTTGGAGAATTGCCGTTATCCACCCAGGTTAGATTGTTGCGTGTGCTTGAAGCAGGCGAATTCATTAAAGTAGGTTCTTCCAAAATATTAAAGACCAATGTGCGCGTGGTAGCTGCAACAAATCGTGTTATGAAACAAGCAATCAGGGATGGAAGATTCAGAGAAGATTTGTTTTACAGACTGAATACCGTACCTATTTTTGTGCCACCTCTGAGGGAAAGAAAGGAAGATATCGTGCTTCTTTTCAGAAAATTCGCATCAGACTTTGCAGATAAATATCGCATGCCACCAATCAAACTGACCGATGATGCGAAAGCAATGCTTGCCAATTATTACTGGAACGGCAATATTCGTCAGCTGAAAAATATAACCGAACAGATTTCTGTCATCGAACAACAGCGTGATATTTCAGCTAATATTCTGAAAATCTATTTGCCAAACGAGGAAATGGAGCGTTTGCCGGCTTTGTTTGCCGGTCAGATGGATAAAAAAACATTCAATAGTGAACGTGAAATCCTCTATCAGGTTTTGTTTGATATGAAGAATGATATGAATGAGTTGAAAAAGCTTGTGCATGACATCATGAATGGTCAGCATACGCCTTCACCTCATTTTGATGTTGATTATCCTGCTCATCTTGTTGATAAAAAAGAAGTGATTCTTTCAAGCCACGAAAGAGAGATGGCTCCGGAAAAGAAATATAAAAAGAGCAGTTCTTTTCATCCTGATGTGGATGATCTTGGTTATCAGGATGCTGAGGAGTTTCAGGAGGTAGAACCTATTCATGAACCAACTAGTTTGGAAGATATGGAAAAACAGATGATTGGAAGAACACTTGAAAAACACCGTGGTAGAAGAAAGGCAGCAGCAGATGAATTGAAGATATCGGAACGAACTTTGTATCGAAAAATAAAAGAATATGGACTGGAGTAAATTGCTTAAGAACAACAAGATAATCACGTGGATGCTGATAATCAAACTGATTAAATGGTCGGTGTTTGCATTTTTTGTGCTGTTTTTTAATTCTTGCCTGATTTCCTATACGTTCAATGGGGCATCAATCGACTATGCCAAAACAAAATCAATATCAATCGTTGATTTTAACAATGTGGCAGAGTTAATTCATCCTCCACTTGCTCAGGAATTTTCTGAAAAACTGCGTGATAAATACTCAAAACAAACTCGCTTGAAGGTATTGAAGAATGGTGGAGATTTGGAGCTTGAAGGTGAAATCGTGGGTTATCAATTGACCCCAATGTCTATTGGTCAGGACTCCTATTCAGCGGAAACCAAACTGACAGTTACCATCAATGTGCGTTTTACCAACAATCAAAATCCTGAAGATGATTTTGAGAAGAAATACATTGCTTTTAACTCGTTTGACAGCAACAGGATGATTACCGAGGTGCAGGATGAGTTGTTGACTACCATCATTGAAGACATTGCCGATAATATTTACAACGATACGGTTGCGAAATGGTAAATACTCCCGAATAACTAATTGCGAATTGTGGAAATGACTGCAGCTGATTTTACCAAATTGATTAATCATCCGGATACCGTTGAAGGTCAACATGCTTCCGATTTGAAAATCCTGACTGAAAGATATCCCTATTTCTATCAGACCAGGTTGTTGTGGTTGAAATCTTTACAAAAGTCAAATAGCATACACTTTGAATCACAGGTTGATTTGACGGCATTTTATGCTGCCGATCGCAGGTGGTTGTATTTCTATCTTTATCCGGAAAAGAAATTAAATCAACAGGCAAATCAACAGCAACGTGATCCCAAATTCACCGGTAGCTATTTCGATTTGCTGGAAGTTGCCGAGTCAGAAGGCGGCGATGCACGTTTGTCTTTGAAGAAAATTGCTGAAAGTTTAAAAGCTTCAAGAGCTCTACTGGCAATTGAAAGTAAAGAAAAATCTCCTCCCAATGAACCAATAGTATTAGTACCCGTTATTGATTATTTTAAATATGATGAGCAGGATGATGCCGTCACTTTGGAAGACAAATCCAAGCAGTACATCAGGGAAAAGAGATACAGGGAAGCAATTGAGGTATTGAATCAATTAAATTTGATTAATCCGAAAAAAAGTATTTACTTTGCAGACCAAATTCGTTATTTGGAAAAAATCATCGCATATTCAAAATAAATTATTCGTTATGTATACTTTTT
>JAUSNQ010000209.1 GCA_030655595.1 Paludibacter sp. | reverse complement strand
ACACGCGTGAGGTATTCGTTGGATGACATGACGCCAACCAGATTCTCGCCTTTGATGTTCATGAAACGCGGTAAACCTGCTCCACTTCCGACAAACATGCCTTCGAATCCTTCTTCTTGTAAATCTTCCAAGGTGATGGTCTTGCCAATGATGCAGTTGATCTCGAATTTAACACCCATCGCACGCAGGTTGTCGATTTCTACATCCACAATATCATTGGGCAAACGGAATTCAGGAATCCCGTATTTCAATACGCCCCCGATTTGGTGCAAGGCTTCGAAAACGGTAATGTCGTATCCCCGCTTGGCCATGTCGCCGGCAAATGATAACCCGGCCGGACCGGATCCTACCACGGCGACTTTGATGCCGTTGGGTGCTGCGACTTCAGGCACGGAGATATTGCCGCTTTCTCTTTCGTAATCTGCTGCAAAACGCTCGAGGTGACCGATGGCTACGGGCTCTTTTTTCATCTTGACGTGAATGCAGACTGCTTCGCATTGTTTTTCCTGTGGACAAACTCTTCCGCAAACTGCCGGCAATGCAGATGTTTCTTTAAGTGTTTTTGCTGCTCCGAGGAAATCGCCGACTTCAATTTGTTTGATGAATTTAGGTATGTAAATGCTTACCGGACAACCTTCCATGCAGGTGGGGTTCGCACAATCGATACAACGTTGTGCTTCGAGCATCGCCATTTCGGGCGTCAAACCCTGATTCACTTCTTCGTTGTTGTGACTCCTGATTTCTGCATCTAATTCCGGCATGTGAACCCTCGGTAACGCTGTGCGCTCTTTGGGTTTCATCGCTGTACGTAATTCTTCTCTCCAGGGTTGTGCTCTTTCTTCTGCTAAATTCGGCATATTGCTATAGTTTACTGTTGTCTTCTAATATGTTATTCAAAAATTCATTTGCACCCATCTCCATTTTTGTAAAAGCAAAAAGCTTTTTTCCCAAATCTTTTATTGAAGCTGCAAAATGATACAATGCACTGAACACTTCGAGTTCCTTCATTTTGAACTGTCATGAATTCCTTGACAGTTCAAAGTTGATCTAACTCTCGGTTCAAAAGAAATCACACCTGGCATTCCAGTCGTTCCATATCCTCCCGTTCTATGTCCCGATAACCACCCAGTCGCATCAGCATTTCATCAAAATCAACCTGATGGGCATCGAATTCCGGTCCGTCGACACAAACAAATTTGACTTTGCCACCTACGGTTACGCGACAGGCACCACACATGCCGGTTCCATCCACCATAATGGTATTGAGCGAAGCCATGGTAGGAATTTCATATTTTTTGGTGAGCATGCTCACGTACTTCATCATCACAGCCGGACCAATGGTCACACACAAATCAACTTTTTCGCGGTTGATGACTGATTCAACACCATTCGTCACCAAACCTTTGTTCCCGTATGAACCATCATCGGTCATCACAATCACTTCATCGGCATACTGTTTCATCTGCTCCTCCAGGATAATCAAGTCTTTGGTGCGCGCTGCCAGAACCGTAATAACCCTGTTGCCCGCCTCTTTCAAAGCAACCACAATGGGCATCATCGGGGCAGTGCCTACCCCACCGCATGCGCAAATAACCGTACCAAATTTCTCAATGTGGGTAGCCTGACCAAGCGGTCCAACCAAGTCGGTAATCTCATCGCCCACTTCCAACTGGGCAAGTTTGGTGGAGGAAACTCCCATCCTTTGTATAACCAATGTGATGGTTCCTTTGGCGATATCAGCATCGGCAATGGTCAATGGAATGCGTTCGCCTTTGGCGCCGACTTTCACCATCACGAAATGTCCGGCTTTGCGCGATTTCGCAATGCGTGGGGCTTCTACTTCAAATTTGATGACGTTTTCTGAAAAATACTCTTTACTGACAATTTTGTTCATGTGTGAGGAATTAAAAATTCGGGTGCAAATTTAAGAAAAAATTACGAAAAGGGGTAACATGCATTTCATGAAATTAAAAAACCTGCTTCAGTTCTTTCACTGAAGCAGGTTTCAAACAATTTACCTGAAATATAATCTATAAAAACTGATTATTTATACTTTTCTACCTGTCCCATTTTACCTATAAATAAAATGACACCTGTGCTGTTTTCTCTGATTACGAAAACAAACGGACGGTTGGCATTGAAAAAAGGATACTCCGGCATGGAAGTCAATTCAACTTCAATGATGGTCACTGCCGCAGCTTCAGTACCTTTTTCATTTACATCACAGTATGTACTATGTATTACTCTTGATATCAGGAGTTTCGCATCTGCGATTTTCGAAAAATCAGCTTCGTCTGAAAAAGCTTTTACCATCCCCATTTCTATCAACGGATCTTTCAGTTCATATTTTCCTTTTGTTTTAAACTTCGGAAAATACACTTGTACTTTTTGCTCGGTCATTCCGGTTAGAGCATCTTCCCACTTTTGCACATCCATTGCTTGCAACACATCATCTGTCGTTTTTCCGGCTTTAGGTAATATTGCTGTCATGCTGAAAGCCTTGTTTCCGTATGGCATATCCAGGTATTGCGCCACATCATCCTCCATATACCCGAAAGCATCAAGTTGCTGCATCATATCGACTTTCACCTGACTACCACCTTCAGCATTGAAGTTAGTTTCAAAAGTTTGCTTTTTGTCGAATTGCTTCACCCATATTCCTTTGAAATAAATAGCATTGATCAAGTACATCACAGCATCAGCAGAAATTCTATCGAGCGGTTCCTTAATCAAATCATTCGTTTTCTCGGCACACCATGCGTTGATGGTATCCACAGCACCCGCTTTATCAAAATCAAGTTCGCGTATTTCGGCATTGAAATAATTTTTATTGACTTGCAGGTAATCACTTTTGACAGGAAATCCGAGTCGATACCACAAAGAATTGGCGATGTTTAAGGTGGTGGAAGGGTCAACCTTTGTTAATCCTGTCTGCATAATTTGATAATATTCGTTGATTTCATCAACTGTCATGCCCGACATTTTCAACGCAGTCTCCATTTCGGCTTTAGTATCTGCATCAGCACCATTCCAAGCCATTCCCAACGCAATACTCACGCTCAGGGGAGAAATAAACACATTCTTTTCATCAGTTAACGCAATGGTTTTCCTGAACAAATCGAATGCAAATTCATTGTCCTGCTGCACCCTTTTTTCCATGCCAACTTTCAAAGGAATTGGTTCGGCATCTTTCAAAATCACATCAGGTTCTTCGCATGCTGCAAAGAAAAAAGCCGGCAATAAAAATAAAATTAATTTTTTCATAAGAAGAGTTGAATTAAGATTTTACACACGAACATAAGATGCATAATTCAAAAATGATGTTGCATGGGGATGAAAAATTAATCTCTCAACTCCATATTCCATAATTCAAAATTAATGCGTATTTATTTTGATATTTGGAACAAACAGCTTATATTTGCACTCACTAAGCCACTTAATATGAAAATTGTTTCTCATAAAAGATTAATAGATTTTTACAATATTCATCCCAACAGCAAACTTCCTCTGGAACAATGGTATCAACAGACAAAAATTGCCAAATGGAAATGTTTTGCAGATATAAAG
The DNA here is from genome assembly GCA_030655595.1 of Paludibacter sp. Next base: position 1,208 of record JAUSNQ010000209.1, on the reverse strand, counting down.
CAAGATTTCAATAATGTTGACGGAATAGGGAATCAAAGGTATGTTTTTAACATCAAAGGAAATGACTACCGATTAGTTGTAATTATTCAATTTACGCATGGATACGTTTACATTCGTTTTGTAGGAAAGCATTCAGAGTACGATAAAATTGTCTGTAGCTCAATATAAACTAAAAAATAAAATGAAAAAGGAAATCAACAAAGAATTATATCTTACTGCAACAGCCAGAATAGAAGAACTCTTAGAGATCGTAAGCGATGACACGCCGAAATCGGACAGAAAAGCCATCGAATTAGCATTGATGTCGGATATTGTAATTGAATATGAAGAAAAGCATTTCCCAATTGCCTTGCCTCTTCTTGCTGAAGTGATGAAATTGAAGATTGAAGAAAATAATATATCTCAAAAAACTCTTGCGAGAAAAATTGGTGTTTCTCCTTCCCGTATCAGTGAGTATTTAACCGGAAAGAGCGAACCAACATTAAAAATCGCGAGGGCAATCAGTCGGGAATTGAAAATAGCTCCTGCAATCGTACTTGGTATATAAAGAAAAAGGTGATCGTTTAAAATCACCTTTTTCTTTATATCAAATTATCTTCAAACTTTTAATACCTATAATGCTCCGATTTATACGGACCACCAATTGCTACACCGATGTACGATGCCTGATCGGGTGTTAATTCCGTCAACCTTACCCCTAACTGCGCAAGATGTAAACGTGCTACTTCTTCATCTAAATGTTTTGGCAAACGATACACATCAATTTCATAGTCTTTCGTGTGTAACTCCAATTGAGCCAAAGTTTGGTTGGTAAAGGAGTTGCTCATTACAAAAGATGGATGACCGGTAGCACAACCTAAATTCACCAATCGACCGTCGGCAAGCAACAAAACACTATGCCCATCAGGGAATATGTATTTATCAACCTGAGGTTTGATATTCACCAATTGAATACCCGGGAATTTTTTAAGTTTTTCAACCTGAATTTCATTATCGAAATGTCCGATGTTGCAGATAATTGCTCCGTCCTTCATTTTCTCAATATGTTCGATGCGGATGATGTCTTTGTTACCGGTTGTGGTAACATACACATTTCCTTCGGGAAGTGCATCTTCCACCGTGCAGACTTCAAATCCTTCCATCGCAGCTTGCAGAGCACAGATCGGATCAATTTCGGTCACCAAAACCCGTGCACCATAAGCGCGCAT
>JAUSNQ010000207.1 GCA_030655595.1 Paludibacter sp. | reverse complement strand
TAAATAAAATGCTAAGGATTACCGATTGAAACGAAGCATAACGCGTGAACTAAGCCGCCCGGCCACAGACCTTTGCAAAATCAAACCAGCGATATTCCGGGTCGGCTTGAGTGATTTGTTGGAAGCCTTATTTTTTACATTTTATAATCATGCTTCTATTGATAACAGAGCCAGCGAACAGACCATATTGGGTACCAGTTACCATAGCACCTTGGTCGCCACTTTTTTCCAATACCTCGTAACCCTTTTCGCCGCAGAGTTCTCCTGCTTTTTCGTAACACATCCCCCAATTCAATGCACTTCCAGAACAATTAATGCTATATCCCTGTTGCCCATCGGCTGTATAAGTTTGTTTTGCGGTTGCACATCCTCCGATAAGGACTACGACGATTAGAAGAATTCCCAATTTCTTCATGATTCCCTCCTAAAGTTTGAATGCAACGACCATTACCAAGCGACCCGCTGATATAATTTGTTTTTTTTTGCACGTGAGAATTGTTGATAGTTCATTATATTTTATACATCGCATCTCCATCACACTGGATTTCCCCTGTTCTTTTCCTATATTGGAGCACATTACGAACATTTCTCTTCCATTTGGGAACATCAGAAGTTGGCGACTGCCATTCATAGTCTTCTTTGTCTAAAGAAAGATTATCTTTAATGATCCGGTAAATATCCGCTAAAGAAGTCCATTCACCTTTTGGGAGTTGCTTTTGTATACAAGACCATATTTCGGGTAGATGAGTCACTTAATAACATCCTCTTGGCTTCTAACACCCAGCTTGAGAGGTGCGAATGGAGCGCAGCGGAACGAGCATCCTTCTCAAGGCTGATATTAGCTGCCGTACGTTTTATTAAAGTGAATTCAAAGAATCTAACTGTTCCATTAATCCCTTTTTTATTTCAGGAGATAAAATTGAAAGTCCTTTAGTCAAAATAAAGGAAACAGTTTCATCAAAGCTATTTTTCAGTTTTGCCTGCTCTGCTAATTTAATTTTTTCAAGCAATTCCGTAGGAACTTGAACCTTCAATTCACTCAAATTTGGATTTTTCTTATCAGGGTCAGAGTAACGGTTAGAATCCCATATCGGTAAACCAACCAACCTCCCTTGCGAACTATTCACAAACACCAATTTTGGATTGTTATAGATCCGGTCTCTTATATTTTTTTCAATTGTTTGGGCATGCGATTGAGTTGGATCTTGTGCGGTACTTGACACCATTTGCCTACCAAGTGCTATTTTTGCAATCTCTTTTGAGCTGAGTGGTTTACCCATTTCCTCTAAGATTTTGTATGCCGCTTCTTGAATTGTCATTAGGTCCTCCTTCCTGTCTTCCTGTATTGTTGTCTTAATTAAGATAAACAGAAAAAAATCCAATGTCAAGTCAAAAAATCAATCTTTGAATACTATTAAATAAGTAGCAGCTAACAATTAATCTGCTGCAAGCTATAATTTGTAAAATACTATGTTTAACGGGTAGTAGTATTGTCAAGGACAATGACGTTCTTATAACAAACTTATGAAAATAAAACCGCATGGTATCAACAGGATATGGGGTGCTGTTACAAATGCACAAAGCAACATAATCCTAAAACATAATATTATATTGCTCACTGCATAACATTAAAATTTATTCTTTACAAGAACGACAGATTCAAGCTGAAACATTCACGCTGTGGTTATTGATTGCCGATTGAAATGTAGCCTATTCGACGACCTTGCCAGATTACCGCTTTCAGGAAGACAGCCGGAGTCCA
>JAUSNQ010000206.1 GCA_030655595.1 Paludibacter sp. | reverse complement strand
GCCTTTTGTGGTTTATATTAATTATTAAAAATTATAGTTTCCCTTTGGTCGAAGGCAGTTCATACTGATAAATATCTCGTTTTACAGCCATTTTAATTGATTTCGCCAGAGCTTTGAATATCCCTTCTATTTTGTGATGTTCATTATCACCTTCAGCTTTGATGTTCAAGTTCATTTTGGCTGCATCGCTCAATGATTTAAAGAAATGCAAAATCATCTCAGTTGGTAAATCACCGACATACTCTCTTTTAAAATTTGCATCATACACCAACCACGGACGTCCTCCGAAGTCAAGGGCAACCGAACACAGACTGTCGTCCATCGGCAGACAAAAACCATATCTTTCAATGCCCCTTTTATCACCTATCGCCTTAGCCAAAGCTTCTCCCAATGCAAGCGCTGTATCTTCTATGGTGTGGTGCTCGTCAACTTCAAGGTCACCCTTTACCTGAATGGTTAAATCGCAATCGGCATGTCTGCCAATCTGCTCCAACATGTGATCGAAAAATTTCAAGCCTGTGTTGATGCTTGCTTTACCCGTTCCATCCAGATTAATCTCAACAAAAATATCCGTTTCTTTTGTGGTGCGTTGAACGGCCGCAACGCGTTCTCCTGCAAACAAAAACTCCGTAATCTTATCCCAACTGATTGTTTGCAAAGCACAATAATCATTGAGTCCCTTATCCTTGAGAATTGCGTCATCATCACTGATAAAAATGGCTTTGCATCCCAGATTTTTGGCTAACTCCACATCCGTATATCGGTCGCCGATAACAAAAGAGTTTTTTAAATCGTACGCATCTGAAAAGTATTCGGTAAGCAAACCGGTTTGAGGTTTGCGTGTCGGCAAATTATCTTCGGGAAATGATTTATCAATGAAGATCTTATCAAAACCAACTCCTTCGTTCTGAAGAACTTGCATCATCTTTCCCTGCACCAAATCAAAATATTCCTGAGGATATCCGGCAGACCCCAAACCATCCTGATTGGTCACCATCGCCCATTCAAAATCAAGTTTGTGACGCATGAAATATAAATTTCGGATTACGCCCGGAAGAAACTCCAATTGTTCGAGATTATCAACCTGATAGGTTATTGGAGGTTCCTGAATAATCGTTCCGTCTCGGTCGATAAAAAGCACCCTTTTAAGTTGCTGCTTGATTTGTGACATCTTTTCAATTTTTATAACAAGTGTTTTGTGATTATTGCACATAATCGAGTACAAAAATAGTTTTTTTTAGCGTAAAGAAAAATATTTGTCATTTAGTTGAATAGTACATAGAGAAATAATTCTAAATTTACAACTCCAACCAGCTGTTATTCAAAACAAAATTTACGAAATAAGAGGTCAAAAGGTGATGCTCGATTTGGCATCAACAACTTGATGTTTTTTACACCATTTTCTCCATCGCTCTCCACAACTTATCATCTTCAGGAACAGACGCTGTAATCTGAATCAATTCTTTGGAAACTGGATGGATGAATTCAACGTTTCGAGCATGCAAACTAATTCCTCCGTTAGGATTGGAGCGTGGAAAGCCGTACTTAAGGTCTCCTTTGATGGGACAGCCTATTTTGGCAAGTTGGCAACGAATCTGGTGGTGACGACCAGTTTCGAGATGTATTTCTAGTAGAAAGAAATTATCGGATCGCGCAATCAGTTTGTACGATAAAGCAGCTTGTTTGGCATTTGGCACTATCTTGTCATAGGCCATTGACTTATTTTGTTTTTCGTTGCGTACAAGAAAATGTTCTAATCTGCCTTCTGGCTTCTCTGGTTTGGATTTCACAATCGCCCAATAGGTCTTTTTCACTTCCTGATTGCGAAACATTTCATTGAGACGAGTCAATGCTTTGCCGGTTTTAGCAAACAACACCACCCCACTTACCGGTCGGTCGAGCCGATGGGTTACCCCCAAAAACACATCACCAGGTTTATTATATTTCTCCTTCAGGTATTTCTTAATGGTTTCTGATAAAGGTTCATCACCGGTCTTGTCGCCCTGCACAATCTCAGAAGTTGATTTGTTAACTGCGATGATGTGGTTGTCTTCGTAAAGGATGTTCATGATTAAATTTTTTGTGTAGGGGAGTAATTTTGTAGGGGTGTAGGGGGTAATTGTGTAGGAGTGTAGGAGTGTAGGAGTGTAGGGGTGTAATTGTGTAGGGGTGTATATTACACCTTTATACATCTACACTCCTACACTCCTACACTCCTACACAATTAAACCCCTACACATCTAAACCTCTTTGTCTGATAACCTCATACAACAAAATCCCTGTTGCTACTGAAACATTCAGCGACTCAATGGTGCCATAGATAGGAATGCGTACTAACTCCTGACAAACACGCAGGTGCGCCGGGTCAATGCCTTCGTCTTCGGAACCCATCAGGATAGCAACCGGGACTTTGTAATCAACTTCGGTGTAATTTTGTTCTGCTTTTTCAGTTGAAGCAATGAGTTTGATGCCCGATGCAGCCAAAAAATTCAGGGCGTTGGAGATATTTTCTTCGCGACAAACAGGAATTTTCAACAAACCGCCGGCAGAAGTTTTTACGGCATCGGCGTTGAGGGCAGCGCCACCTTTCATCGGCACCACAATCGCGTCCACACCCGCACATTCGCAGGTACGGGCAATCGCGCCAAAATTCCGCACATCGGTAATGTTATCCAAGACAACAATAAAGGGCGTACGTCCTGCTTCATAAATACCGGGAATGATGTCTTCGATACGTTGATAAGTCACGGGCGAAATAAAGGCTATCACACCCTGATGATTTTTCATCGTAATGCGATTGAGTTTTTCAAGGGGCACTTTTTGAACCGGTATGTTCATACCTTCCATCAGTGTGAAAAGTTCGCGTGCCAATTCACTCGACATATCGCGGCGAAGGAGTATTTTATCAATATCTTTCCCTGCCTGAATGGCTTCTATCACGGCACGGATGCCAAATATCATGTCTTTTTCAGGACGAGCTTTGTTTTTGTAGTGGGGAATCATGTTAATTCAGTTAATTGTAATTTTGAAAAAAAGGAAATGCATATAGCGAAAAGCTAAAAGCTATGAGCTAAGAACTAAAAGCTATGAGCTAAGAGCTATCAATATTTTTTTGCAAAGATAAGACTTTATTTTAAGAAATAACTGAAGAAGGGATTGCTTGGCTGGCTTGGGATAATTGACTTAAAGATCTCATCCAAAATTGCAGTTCATCATTGCGAATTAAAATCCAAAATATTTTGTACATTTGCCCCCGCTCTTAGCTCATAGCTCTTAGTTCTTAGCTT
>JAUSNQ010000203.1 GCA_030655595.1 Paludibacter sp. | reverse complement strand
CGACATGGTCAATGATGTGTTTTACTCAGAACTTCATCTAAAAAAAGGAGATGTATCAATGGTAGTTGATGCACGTACTTCAGATGCCATTGCTTTGGCTGTCAGATCTGACTGTGAAATTTTCATCAAAGAAGAAATTATGAATATTGTAGGAATGGATATGCAAACCATAACTACCGAAAATCCACAGCAAGAAGAATCCGAGAATATTGATGCGGAATTACTAACTCCTGATGAATTGGATTTGCTCACATTGGAAGATTTGGAAGAACTTTTAAATTTAGCCATTACAGAAGAAAAATATGAACTTGCAGTGAATTTAAGAGATGCCATCAAAAGGAAAAAGACTGCATGAAAAACCTTGAAAAATCACTTGGTAAATCCAATAAAAAGTATTACTTTAGCGTGATTTTTTGAAAAGAATTAAAATAGTATAAGATGATAGATCAAGACAGAATTATTAAGGTTAATATTGACGAAGAAATGAAAGCTTCGTACATCGACTACTCCATGTCGGTGATAGTTTCCCGTGCTTTACCGGATGTTCGTGACGGTTTTAAACCTGTTCATCGACGGGTGTTGTTTGGAATGAATGAATTGGGAAATAACTCAGATAAACCTTATAAAAAATCTGCCAGAATAGTCGGGGAGGTAATGGGTAAGTATCACCCACATGGTGATTCTTCAATATATGGAACACTGGTGAGAATGGCACAACCATGGTCGTTGCGCTATCCATTGGTTGACGGACAAGGAAACTTTGGTTCGGTTGATGGTGATAGTCCTGCAGCGATGCGTTATACCGAAGCTCGCCTGAGAAAGATTGCAGAGGAAATGTTGGTAGATATCAACAAAGATACAGTTGATTTTCAGTTGAATTTTGATGATACTTTAAAAGAACCTGTTGTTTTACCAACCAGAATACCTAATTTATTGGTGAATGGTTCTTCGGGAATTGCTGTCGGAATGGCCACCAATATGGCGCCTCACAACCTGTCGGATGTAGTTGATGCTATCATAGCATACATTGATAATCATGATATTGAAATAGCTGAACTGATTAAATTCGTAAAAGCCCCTGATTTTCCTACAGGTGGTATCATTTATGGTTATGCAGGAGTAAAAGAAGCTTATGAGACCGGAAGAGGTCGCGTGGTGGTTCGCTCGAAAGTAGATATCGAAACTGATGCTGCAAATAGAGAACGGATTATTATCAATGAAATACCTTATCAGGTTAATAAAGCTGAACTGATAAAGGCCGTTGTTGCGTTGATAGAGGATAAAAAGATTGAAGGAATTTCCCATATCAACGACGAGTCCGATCGTGAAGGTATGCGCATTGTGATTGATATTAAAAGAGATGCAAATGCTTCTGTCGTATTAAATAAATTATTTAAATACACAGCTTTACAATCTTCTTTCAGTGTGAATAACATTGCTTTGGTACATGGTAGACCGCGCATGCTGAATCTCAAAGACCTGATCATTCATTTTGTAGAACACCGACATGAGGTTGTAAATCGTCGTACGCGTTTCGAACTGTTAGAGGCAGAAAAGCGTGCACATTTGTTAGAAGGATTCATGATTATTTTAGATAATCTGGATGAAGCAATACGGATTATACGAAATTCGAAAACCCCGGATGAAGCGCGTACTCGTTTGATGGAGAGTTTTGGACTGTCCGAAATTCAATCGCGTGCCGTAGTAGAAATGCGTCTTCGTCAACTTACAGGGATGGAACAGGACAAACTGCGTGCAGAGTACGAAGAAGTCCTTGCATTAATCGCCCGATTAAAAGAAATTCTGGAAAACATAGAACTTCGTATGACAATTATCAAAGATGAATTGCTGGAAGTTAAAACCAGATTCGGAGATGCTCGTCGCACTGAAATTATTTATGCATCAGAAGATTTTAATCCGGAAGATTTTTATGCTGATGATGAAATGATTATTACCATTTCTCGTTTTGGTTACATTAAACGGACAGCTTTGGCTGAGTTCCGTGCTCAGGGAAGGGGAGGAGTTGGTTCAAAAGGTAGTGATTCAAGGGATGAAGATTTTATTGAATACATATATCCTGCTTCCATGCATAACACGATGATGTTCTTCACCCAAAAGGGAAGATGTTTCTGGATGAAAGTGTATGAAATACCTGAAGGAAGTAAAAATTCGAAAGGCAGAGCAATTCAAAATATGCTCAACATCGACTCCAATGATAAAGTAAATGCATTTATACGTGTTAAAGGATTAGATGATAAGGAGTATATCAATTCACATTATATTATCTTCTGTACTAAAAATGGTATCGTTAAAAAAACATCTTTGGAGGCATATTCTCGTCCGCGTGTGAATGGTGTGAATGCCATCAATATTCGTGAAGATGATAAAGTGATTCAAGTGAGGTTAACAGACGGTGACTCAGAAGTTGTAATGGCGAATCGCAATGGTCGTGCTATTCGTTTTCATGAATCTAAAGTACGTGTTATGGGTCGTACTGCAACCGGTGTAATAGGCATGCATCTTGACAACGATGGTCAGGATGAAGTTGTTGGTATGGTTTGTGTAAAGAAGGACTCCGGCGAAACCATCATGGTTGTTTCACAGCAAGGTTATGGGAAACGTTCGTTTTTAGATAATATGGATGGTGAACCAATCTATCGCATTACAAACCGTGGAGGAAAAGGAGTGAAAACGATCAATGTAACTGAGAAAACTGGTAAATTGGTTGCTATCAAGAGTGTAAACGATGGCAATGATTTGATGATTATCAATATATCAGGCATAACGATCCGGCTCCACGTAGCAGACATACGTGTAATGGGTAGAGCAACACAAGGTGTTCGATTGATTAATCTGGATAAAAGAAATGATGAAATAGCATCTATTTGTAAAGTCCTTGCTGAATCAGAAGAAGAAAAATTGATCATTGAAAATGAAATAGATTCTGAGTATGATATTGATATTCAAAAGGGTTCTGTGAATACAAACAATGATATCATCACCGAATTAGAAGTGTAATTATAGTGGAATTTTTAAAATAAAGAATAACAATTTATTAAATTAGAGAATTATGAAAAAAGTAATTTTGTCACTTTTTTTACTTTTAAGTGTAACAGCATTTT
>JAUSNQ010000202.1 GCA_030655595.1 Paludibacter sp. | reverse complement strand
TGGAGCTGATGGGGAGTATCTGACTGACAGATTAACCATTGAAGCAAACAGGTTTATTACTGAAAATAAAGACAAGCCATTCTTCCTGTATTTATCACATTATGCGGTTCACGACCCTATTCAGGGACGTCAGGATTTGGTGAAGAAATATGAAGAAAAATTAGCAAAAATGGAGAAACCCGCAGGATTGCCCTATATCCTGGAAGGAAACCCTGATGACAAAAATCCGTTGACGCGTGAGGAATTAGATTGTATGATCGAAACGAATAAGTACAGCGGTTTTAAGTTGCTACCTAATAACACCGTGAAAATTAAACAATTTCAGGATAATGTGCAGTTTGCTGCAATGGTCGAAAGTTTGGATGAGAGTGTTGGTCGTGTTTTGGCGAAATTAAAAGAGCTGGGACTGGAAGAAAATACAATCGTAATTTTTGTTTCCGATAATGGAGGTATGTCGGCCGGCAACTTTGGCAATCCGGGCCGTGTTATACCAAAAGATAGATTGGATCAGTCTTTTGCTACATCCAATTTACCACTTCGCGCAGCTAAAGGTTTTCTTTACGAAGGAGGTATTCGTGTTCCTTTAATCGTTAAATGGCCCAATAAAGGCAAAGTAAATGTTATTTCTGATGTTCCTGCAATCAGTGTCGATTTTTATCCTACTATTCTCGAAATGGTGGGGGTTAATGTAGGTACGCTGAATCACATCACCGACGGTCAAAGTCTTGTTCCAATCATAAGTGCTGATAAAAAGGTGAAGTCCAATCCGGCTGTTCGACCAATATTCTGGCATTTCCCGCATTATAGCAATCATGGTTTACAAAGTCCGGGAGGAGCAATTCGTTTGGGTGATTATAAATTACTCGATTATTTTGAAAATAATACCGTACAATTATTTAACCTGAAAAATGATCCGGGTGAACAGTATGATTTATCGAAAACCGAACCGGAAAAAGCAAAGGAATTAAAAGCATTACTCGATCAATGGAGAAAAGATGTCAATGCTCAAATGATGCCTCCAAATCCTGATTATGATCCCAAGGCTAATCCGGGTGATTATAATACGAGAAACATGCCGATTAAAATGGAGGGTACTTTCATTTAATCTTGAATTTATTTCTAATATTGAACTAACGAATATTAATAATGATGATGAGTAAATTAGTTAATGCTTCCAGATCATGGCTTATCCTGCTGATTTTAATAGGTTTGAATAAACCTGTTTCAGCACAAATTTCCAATTGTTTATTTCCAAGTGATATGGAATCGGAAGCGTGGACTATCAAAAATTTGTTGACGGACGCAACGCTTGTATTTGAAAATAATGCAGGACCTGATGGCTCAAAAGCTGCACGAATTGTTTCCGGCGGGGTTCCTCAGGATGGATATTATGTGTTGCAGTCGACCGATGCAAGTTTCGAATTGCTCGAAAATCAATATTATACCTTGAGTTATTGGGCTCGCACTTCCGACAATGGTGGTATCAACATCACTCCCTGGTTGCATGCGATGGATGAAAGCAAGGATTTCCCCTTTCAGAATCTGATGCCTGGTTATCTCGCCGGAAACTGGAGAAAATTTGAACATACATTTAAAAACACACTGCACGACTCTTCGAATTATTTGTTAAAATTCAGGGTCATGCAGCGTGGCACAATTTACCTCGATAACATCAGCCTGAGATTAGCCGATGAATCTGAAATTCCTGATCCGGTAAGAGATGCGGCTCCGGTGTATGCGGTTAAGTTGTATGTTGGTGACAAGGTAATGGAACAAGCTGTATATAAAAGCAGGTGCCCCGATTTTGAATTGGGATATCGGGGCATGCAATCCAAAGACAGGATACCTTTATCCGTATTCCACGGCAGAAGCATCAGCTGGACGAATTTTTCGTTTGAAGGTAGTATCCGGGTTGAAGTGACTGTCCTGAATCAGCAGAAAGTCCCTGTTAAAGGCTTGGGGGTCAGAATTCTTCCTTCCAGACATCAGATTCAGCCTGTTGTTGAAGATAATGTTGTCTCTTTTACTTTGGACAAGCCCGGACAGTTTTCGGTCGAAATCGGGGAAGAAGGTTATAAAAACGGTTTGATGATTTTTGCGAATCCTCCCGAAACAAATATTCCGGATGAACATGATCCTGCTTTTCTGGTACTCGAAGGAAATGAAGGAGTACTGAACGCCGACAGCATACCATTACATTACTCCGGTTTGTACTTCAAAAAAGGAGCTCATGATATCGAGGTCTTTGATATACCGGCACACATCAAAAACATTTATCTGGCCGACAGTGCCTGGGTTTATGGCGCTTTTCTGGGTGTAAAAGGTAGTGGCATCAGCATTTATGGCAGAGGTGTTTTATCTCAGGCTAAACTTGACTACCGACAAGCTCATGGCATCGACATCAAGACGGATAGTGCCAGGGTCGAGGGGATCGTTATTGCAGATTATACACGTTTTGCATTGAGGCTGATTGCCTCAGAAAATGAGATAAGCTGGGTAAAAGTGATTGGTGGCTGGGTGTATAATTGCGACGGGATTACGGCTTATGCCAATTCAACGGTAAAAAACTGTTTTATCTGGGCAAACGACGATGCCATCAAAGTGTATCTCAGCAACATCACCTGGTCGGATATTGTCGTCTGGCAATTGAACAATGGTGGGGTTATTCAAATGTCGTGGGGAAGGTCTCTGGCAGAAAATTGCCACATTAGCCGGGTGGATATACTACGAGCTGAATGGATTAAACCCGGCTTTAATGCGGCCTTGTTGAGTTGCGTCGGTAACCATTATCAAGAGCCGGATCGCTTTAGTGCACAAACAAACTGGATCATCGAAGATGTTGTGACGGAAAACCCTGTCCCAATCATTTTTGGCATCAATCCGAATAGTTCCTCGGTGAATCATGTCAGAAACATTGTTTTAAGGAACTGGAATGTTCAAATGGAAGATGGAACAGTGTTCAGGAACAGGATACTCAACGGTCATCCTGAAACCATCATTGATGGATTTGTTTTTGAAAATTTTAAACTGAATGATACGCTTTTAGACGAGACTAATTGGTTGAAACAAACTAATTGGGAAGTGAAAGGTTTTGACAACCTCAATTTTATTAAATAATAACGAACATGAACAAAATAACCAAACATACAATATTACTGCTGATCCTGATTTTTGCTCTTGGCATCAATGGAATTGTATCAGCACAAACGTCCAATTATTTAACCATCGGTGATATGGAGTCGGAAGGATGGACTGTCAAAAATCTTGTCTCAAACGCAACGCTTGTTTATGAAGAGGGAGCAGGAATAGATGATACGAAGGCCATGAAAACAACTGCCACCACAATCGGGACAAGCAGCTATTATGTCATTATCGGGACATCGCAACCATTAACGCTTGATCAGGCCGAGTATTACACCATCAGTTACTGGGCGAAAACACCGGATGCAGCAGGATTAAGTCTTACTCCCTGGATACAAATAGCCGATGCTGCGATTAACTATCCTTTTGTCAACCTGCAAAACGGGGTTTTAACCAATGATTGGAAGCAATATACCTATACTTTTGCTTATCCCTTACCAACTTCCAATAAGGCGCTTTTCAAATTCAGGGTGTCGACAGCAGGCACAATCTACATCGATCATGTAAAGATTGGACCGGCTGATCCAAAAGATATTCCGGATTATACGCTTTCTGATGAACCCATCTACGCTGTCAATATAGCTTCAGCTTCTGTGGATGAAGAACTGCCGGTTTATTTGAGCAATTGTCCGCTCTATATGACGGGATATATGGGCATGCAAACAAAGGATGATATTCCGTTGTCACTTTTCAAAGGCAGAAGTATCAGCTGGACTAATTTTTCGTTTGGCGATTCGGTTCGGGTAGTTGTTGAAGTCCTGAATGAAGATAAAGTGCCGATAACCGGTGAAAATGTACGAATTTTACCTTCAAGATTTAACATCATTCCCACGGTGGAAGGCAATAAGGTTTCTTTTACGCTGTCAACTCACGGTCAGTTTTCGGTAGAAATAGGAGAGGATGGCTACAAAAACGGCCTGATGATTTTTGCAAATCCACTTGAAACGAACGTTCCCGATTTATCCGATCCCGAATACCTGGTATTGGAACCTGACTCAAACTTATTACTTGCCAGTGAAATTCCAACCCATTACAAGGGAATTTATTTCAAGAAAGGTGCACATAATATCGATGTGTTTGTTATTCCGTCTCACATAAAAAATATTTATCTGGCCGATAGTGCATGGGTATATGGTGCTTTTCAGGCATTCGCAGGAAGCGGCATCAAGATATTTGGCAGAGGCGTATTGTCGCAGGCAAAAATGAACTACAGGGTAGCGCATGGCATTGACATCAGAACTGATGGTGCAACTGTTGAAGGCATTGTCGTTGCCGATTACAAGTATTTTGCCGTTCGCCTGATGGGGTCAAACAATGCAATCAGTTGGGTGAAAGTAATTGGAGGTTGGGTTTATAATTGCGATGGAATCACTGCATATGCAAACTCAACAGTAAAAAATTGCTTTATCTGGGCCAATGATGATGCCATCAAGGTTTATTTAAGTAATATTACTTGGTCTGATATCGTTGTCTGGCAACTCAACAACGGTGGGGTAATTCAAACATCCTGGGGAAGAACGCAGGCACATAATTGCACAATAAGCCGGGTGGATGTGCTCCGTGCTGAATGGGTCAAGGCGGGACATAATGCTTCATTGTTAAGTTGTGTGGGTAATCATTACCAGGAAGCTGACAGATACAGCACTCAAAATAATTGGTTAATTGAAGATGTAGTAACTGAAAATCCGATTCCTATAATATTTGGCATCAATCCGAATGCGTTTTCAGCCAATGATTTGCGTAATTTCACATTAAAAAACTGGGATGTGAAAATGACCGAAGGAGTTGTATTCAAGAACAGAATTATTGCGGGTAACGCTAATACAATCATTGATGGATTTGTATTCGATAATTTTATTTTCAATGATGTACTGTTGACTCAAAACAATTGGCTTGATGTCCTTAAAATGGATACAACTGGTTTTGCCGTGCCGGTGATACTTCCTTCAGTCAATTATCTTCCGTCGGTAAATAAAGCATATAAAATATACCCGAATCCTGCAGACGATTTGTTGATAATTGAAAGGGCATCTGAAAACTCAAGATTAAAGGTGTATAATGCAAATGCTATCCTTGCAGCAACAGGGATAGGGCGACAGTTGGATGTTTCAAAACTGACCAAAGGCTTTTATATGCTTCTTGTTGATAATATTTGTGAAGGGATATTCCTGAAAAATTAATCTTGCTTACTTTGACATGAGGTCCACAAAATGGTTTTTTGTAATTTCTATTTTTTTTACCAGTTTGTTATCTGTAAAATCCAGTAATGCAAAATGGATCTCGATTCAACATTGCCAAAGTAATCCAAATACATGGCTTTCGTATCGTAAAACTTTTGATTTAGAAAAGATCCCGGAACAAGCAAAAACACGTATAGCAGTCGACAGCAAATACTGGTTGTATATCAATAGTAAATTGGTTGTCTTTGAAGGAGGGTTAAAAAGAGGACCTACTCCTATGGATACGTATTGTGACGAGGTAGATATTGCTCCATTTCTGCAAAAAGGAGAAAATGTTGTTGCTATATTGGTGTGGTATTTTGGTAAAAACGGTTTTTCTCATAATAGCAGTGGAAAAGCCGGACTTTTCTTTGATTGTAAAACCGATGTGTTCTCTCTAGTTAGCGATGCTTCCTGGAAATGTCGGATAAACCCTGCATTTCAAACTTGTTCCGGTAAAATGCCCAATTATCGCTTATCAGAATCAAATATACTTTTTGATGCAAGAAAAGAGCTGATAGGCTGGTATGATAAAAATTACGATGATCGTGGATTTTTAATTGCTCAGGAACTCGGTGAAGAAGGTGTTCCTCCTTGGAACAAACTGGTTAAGCGTCCAATTCCTTTATGGAAAGATTTTGGGTTGAAGGACTATGTAAAAACAGAAAGAAAAGGCGATACTTTAATTTGTCAGTTACCCTATAACGCGCAGTTTACTTCCTATTTTAAGATAAATGCAAAACGGGGCGTAAAAGTGGAGATGATGACAGATAATTTTTTTTATTTTAACGCCAAAACCTTACCGGTAAAAGCTGAATACATAGCTAAAGATGGCGTGCAAAGTTATGAAAGTTCAGGTTGGATGAACGGACATAAAATGTATTATATTTTTTCGGAAGATGTTGAAATTGCTGATGTGAAATTCAGGGAGACCGGCTATAATGCTGAACAAACCGGAAAGTTTAACTGTTCTGACCCTTTTTTCAATAAGTTGTGGCAAAAATCGGCACGAACGCTATACCTGACCATGAGGGACAGTTACATGGATTGTCCCGACAGGGAAAGAGCTCAGTGGACAGGAGATGCTGTAACTGAATCTGGTGTGGCATTTTATGTATATTCAAATCCGGTAAATTTACTAACAAAGAAATGGTTGTATGAAATAGTAGCCTGGCAGAAGCCTGACGGAGCACTTTATGCACCTGTTCCGTCGGGAAACTGGAGTGCCGAATTACCGGGACAGGTATTGGCAACTGTCGGGTATTACGGATTGTGGAATTATTATATGCACACCGGCGACCGACAAACAATTGAGGAGCTTTATCCGGCAGTAAAACGTTATATTTCTTTATGGGAAACGGAAGGTGATGGAACGACTAAGGTTCGCGAAACAGCCTGGATTTGGGGCGACTGGGGAACGAATATTGATAAACCTTTATTATTTAATGGTTGGTATTATCTGGCATTAAAAGGGATGAAGCTTATGTCACAGGAATTGGGATATCATCAGGAGGCAATGGATTATGAAAATAAAATGATTAGTTTTAAGAATGCATTCAATCTTGTTTTCTGGAAAGATTCAGTCTATCGCTCATCATCTTATAACGATAAACATGACGATAGAGGTCAGGCTCTGGCAGTTGTATCCGGATTGGCCGATACTGATAAATATCCGGCAATTTTGAAAATATTCTCAGAAGAAGAGCATGCAAGTCCTTATATGGAAAAATATGTTTTTGAAGCAATGATGCTCATGGGATATGAAAAAGAAGCCCTGGAACGACACAAGAAAAGGTTTTCGGATATGGTGAGTCATGAAGACTATACAACACTTTTTGAAGGCTGGAAGTCCGGTAGCCCAGCAACGGGTGGAGGAACACTCAATCATGCCTGGAGTGGTGGAGGTTTAACAGTCCTTTCACAATATCTTTGTGGTGTGTATCCTCTTGAACCCGGTTATGACCTGTTTACTGTTTTACCACAATGCGGCCCTATAAAATCATGCAGCATCGTTGTTCCATCTGTAAAAGGTGATATCTATTCAGCGTTTAATGCTACCGCAAATCATTTTTATCTTGAAGCAACAATTCCTATGAACAGCAGTGCGGTTATCGGTGTTCCAAAGCATGATGTAAAAGAGGTAAAACTAAATGAAAAAGTTATTTGGCGAAAAGGTCGATTCAGAAAGAAAATGGCATTCATTCAATGCCCGGAATATGATACTCATATTGCAGTAACAGTTCCTGCAGGGGAATATAAAATGGAATCATATTGACATTGTTGAGTTTATTAAAAGTGAAAATCAAGCATAAATTTCATTATTTGAGTGTTTATGATTTTTTTCAAATAAATTGTTATTTAGTCGACCCAAAAAAGCATATAAACATAAGAATATCAACAAGATATGTGTTGAAATAGTTGTTTTATTCTGCAAGTTTTAGTATATTTGATGCGTAATTCTTGCAAATAAATTATGCTATCAAAGAAGAAATATACACAACAGAGCAGTATGTTTTTAGGTTTGGACGATATGTTAAATCAAAAACATCCGATGTACATTTTAGCCAACAAAGTAAATTGGCAGTTATTTGAAGATTCGTTCACACCATTGTATTGTGCAAACAATGGCCGTCCTGCAAAGCCCATACGGATAATGGTTGGTAAAGCACTTACGCAACATCTCGGATGAAAGTATGGTTGAGCAATACACAAAGTAAGATTTATTCGCAAGGTTAATGGCTTGAAGGGAAGGAGGGGTTGTAAAAACTAAAATTAAGTGTAATAATTTATGTGTTTAAAACATAGGTAAAACTGAATCAAGAAATAATGTCTCCATTTTCACGAAACGATAATTTTTTTTTAAATGTCATTGTAACTTCGCACTACTTTTTAGTTTCGGGGATAAGGGTTTGTAGCTGTTGTATAAGTTCTTGTGCTGCTGTCATTTAGCATACTTTCTAAGGTTGATATATGATTTATCTAAATGGTCGAAGTCACCATCGGTAGTTAATAGCATAGCGTTCATAGCATATGCGGTGGCAGCTATCCATAAATCATTTTTGCCCATATTACGTGAAGAGTTATTTAAAAGTTCCCCACTTGGCGAAGGAGTTTTACCTTGACTATACGCATCAATACTTATGTAAGCATCTAACAGTTCTTTGTTATTTTGTTCAATATCAATGGTAATAAAGCTTGTGATTAATTTTTTTAAACTCTCCATTTTTTCGGGTGTCCAGTTCCATTGCAGCATTAAACTTTCGGCTTCTGCAATATTTACCACCGAAACAAAAAGTTGTGGTTCGTTTATAGTACCCACATATTCTTTTACTTTTTGAGCTATTGCATTGCCCCTTACCAAATGAATTAAGATGTTGGTATCTAATAAAATATTGTGCATTAGTTTAGCGATTTAAGCATTTGTTCAAATTCCTCATCTGTTTCGCTTCCCGGCCATTTACCTACTATATCATCAAGAGGATTTCTCTTTTTTCCGTCTCGTATTTGCAATGCTATTTGCTGTTGTACATTCAATTTGGTGGGTTTGTGCGAAAAGAACCTATCAGTTTTTCCGGGTTCATTAAAGCTTTCCAACTTTATGTACGATAGTTGTCCACCTGGTTTAAAGTGAGCCATTCCGGTAAGTGTTATTTCTCGTCCAAAAAAATCTTTCACTTCAGTAAGCAACTTATCCGATGGAGGAATTACAACCACTCTTTGTTTGTCGTTGGTAACAAGAATTAACTGCTTTTTTGAAAATTTCATCTCGTCAATAATACCATTTATAACAGTTTTTTGTGGTGTAGGTATGGTTTTATAAAGGGCTTCAATTTTATCAATTTCTTTTCCTGAAAATTGTATTTCTGGTATAGATTTCCTATTGCTCAACAAAATACTTTCGGTATCGTTGTTGAAAAATTTTCTAAACTTAATGAGTTCATCTATTAAAGGTTCATCAAGCAAATTTTTGTCCTCGTCATCATTCAAAGCAGCCGTAAAGGTTTTAATTACCAATGCCATTGGTGTAAGGCTATTAAAATCTGTTTTGTCTCTGAAAAAATCTAACTGTACTGGTAGATTCTGAAAATTATCTGCATCTAAGGTAAGCAGTGTGTCGCCTCCTACTTCTTGTGTTGGCATAAGAAATATGTTCAGGTACTTCTGATATTTGGGTGGTAATGAAACCTTACTGTATCCGAATAACTGAAGAAGGAGTGATTTC
>JAUSNQ010000201.1 GCA_030655595.1 Paludibacter sp. | reverse complement strand
ATACTAAAATCCTTTTTTAATCCTTGTATATTTAATGTAACCATAATTTTCTGTATAACAAGCCTGCCAATAACATTTAGCCAACCTTTTGCTTGAATACAAACTACACACACCCTTACTTTATTACATTTATTGAACATTTCATCCCTTACTCTGTTACAATAAACATACTATTACCCTTACTTTGTTACAATTTTAACTCATTTTTACCCTTGTTTTGTTACAAACAATGTGTATCTTTGCAACAAAGAAAATAAAATATATCCGGCTATGATTAAAAGGAATGCGTTTAAGCACTTAGAAAAATGGGCTGAAAGTGAAGATAGAAAACCATTGATACTACGTGGTGCAAGACAGGTAGGGAAAACAACACTGGTAATGGAATTCTCCAAGCAATTCGATGTAGTGTTGTCGCTGAATTTAGATAAACATGAAGATCAAATCTTGTTTGAACAGTTTTCAAATATTGTTGAGCTAACAGATGCTATTTATAGACATTGTAAACAACAAAAGAAATCAAGCAAAACATTGCTATTTATTGATGAGATACAAAATTCGCCAAAGGCTGTAGCCATGTTAAGATATTTTTACGAGGAGATGAAGCAACTGCACGTTATCTGTGCAGGGTCGTTATTGGAGAGCTTGATTGATAAACAAATTTCATTCCCTGTAGGTAGGGTTGAGTATTTAGCCATCCGTCCTTGCTCTTTTTTAGAATTCTTAAATGGAATTGGTGAAGACTTTGACTTAGATTTAGTCAACAACTTAAATGTTGCGAGTGTACATAATCGAATAATGACCTTGTTTACAAATTTTGCCATCGTGGGTGGAATGCCAGCTGCTATTAGCAAATACGCTACAAACAGGGATGTTTTGTCGGTAGATACTATCTACGAAACTTTATTAAATGCCTATATTGATGATGTAGAAAAATATGCCAGAAACAAATCAATAGCTGAAATCATACGGTATATTTTAAAAAACGGATGGAGCTTTGCCGCTGAAAGAATTAAATTTGAACGTTTTGGTAATTCTAATTACAGATCGCGTGAAGTGAGTGAGGCTTTTCGTACCATCGAAAAGGCAATGCTTCTGGAATTAGTATATCCAGTTACATGTGTACAAATACCCCTGTTGAAATCAATGTCCCACCGACCCAAACTTATATGGTTTGATACAGGTTTAGTGAATTATATTGCAGGTGTTAGAGAAAGTATATTCTCGGTAACAGATGTAATGGACGCCTGGCGTGGACAGATTGCTGAGCATCTAGTCGCTCAGGAATTGCTATCCTTGAAATGGCAAGTGTCGGCACATCGACAATTTTGGGAGAGAAACAAAAAACAATCCTCTGCCGAAGTTGATTTTGTAATACAGTATAAAAACAATGCTATCCCTGTTGAGGTGAAATCGGGTCATAATGCGAGATTAAAGTCTTTACACCTTTATATGGAAGAAGCACCCCACAATATGGCTGTAAGAGTATGGTCGCAACCACTGTCGGTGGATATCGTAAAAACGACAAAGGGCAAAGAGTTTAAACTGATAAATGTCCCATTATATTACGTTTGTATTTTAGAAAAGATTTTGGAAAAATACAGTTAAAACACATGCAACAAAGTAAATGATTAGCAGGTTTTCTATTAGTTTAGTCAACTAATTTCCTACTACCTCATACAAACAATCATTTCGGCTGCATCACAATCAGCGGTATCAACATCTCTTCCAAAGAGATTCCTCCATGCTGAAAGGTGTTTTTATAATAGCTTACATAATGATTATAATTATTTGGATAAGCAAAAAAATCTTCGTTACCTGCAAAAATATAGGTTGAACTTACATTCGGACTGGGCAAACCAACTTTTTTAGGGTCATGTATTTCAAAAACTTCTTTTTTATTATAACTCAGGTTTTTACCTACTTTATACCGAAGATTGACATTCGTATTTTTATCTCCAATGACTTTGATAGGAGATTTTACCTGAATCGTTCCGTGATCGGTTGTCAGAATCACTTTATAACCCCGATGTGCAATGGCTTTGAGTAGTTCAAGCGTTCCGGAGTGTTTAAACCAGGAAACAGTGAGTGAACGGTATGCATTTTCATCGTTGGCAAGTTCCCGCATCATTTTCGATTCGGTACGGGAGTGCGACAACATATCAATGAAATTCAATACACAAACATTCAACTGGTTATTGTCGAGCTGGGGCAATCTTTCAATCAATTTATCACAATACGAAGATTCATTCACTTTGTGATAAGAGAATGCATAGTTTTTTCTGTAACGTTGCAACTGCGTTTGAATCAAATCCTTCTCGTTCAGGTTCTTGCCCTCATCATCCTCTTCATCGACCCACAGTTCCGGAAACATTTGTTGAATTTGAAGGGGCAATAAGCCTGAAAAGATTGAATTTCGGGCATATTGTGTTGCGGTAGGAAGTGTGCTGCAATACATTCCTTCTTCGGGAAAAGTATAAAATTCATTGAGCATTTCACGAACCATTTTCCATTGGTCGAACCGGAAATTATCGATGATGATAAAAAACACTTTCTCTCCTTTATCTATCAACGGAAAAACCTTGGTTTTAAACAAGTCAGGACTCAAAAGCGGTCTGCCTTCAGGATGCTCGAACCAGCTCACATAATTCTTTTTGATGAACTTATTAAAGGTGTTGTTGGCTTCCGTCTTTTGCATCCGCAGCATCTCATCCATGCCACTATCCGTATCAGAGAGCTCCAGCTCCCAGTAAACCAGCTTTTTATACACTTCTACCCAATCTTCATAAGTCAGCGAGTCGTTGATCTGCATCCCTATTCGTCCAAATTCGGAACGATAAGAAGTCGTGGTATGTTCCGACTGAATTTCTTTTTTGTGAATATTCTTCTTTAAAGTCAGCAAAATCTGACTGGGATTCACCGGTTTGGTCAGGTAATCGGCAATTTTACTGCCGATGGCCATATTCATGATGTTTTCTTCTTCACTTTTGGTAATCATGACCAGCGGCACATTCGGATCAATTTCCTTGATAAACGGAATGGTCTCCAAACCACTTAATCCCGGCATGTTTTCATCTAAAAAGATGATGTCAAAACTTTCTTTTTTACAAATATCAATAGCATCCTTGCCATTGGAAGCCGTGACGACCTCGTATCCTTTTTCTTCGAGAAAAAGCACATACACATTCAACAAATCGATTTCATCATCAGCCCACAAAATTCTGTCTTTCTTCATCTTATATATTTTATTAATTTTCTTTTAAGCGCTCTTCTTCAAAATCAGATGCACGATAAATCAGGTAATCATCGATGGTAAAAGCCGATTTTGTTAAAGCATAATTATAATCCGAGATGATCAATGGAAAAGTTTTCAATTTTCTCATCAACTGCACGATTTCCTCATCTTCTCCAATTGATTGTAAATACCACTCGGCTTCACTGTAATTTTCAAATTCAAACACCAGCAGTGCGTTTCTCGAAGCATCAATTTTATTGATATTCAATTCAAAATCTTTGAGTAAAAACCGGGAAAAGTTATAAACCGCCAATTGAAACTGAAGTTGATACAACGACTCTTCCGATTCAGTTGAAATTAACACCAATCGATGGACGGTTTTTTTATCGGACTTAAAACTCAACTGAGCAACATCCTCCCCGTTTTCACCTAGCTGCTTAACTTCTCTTCGGGCAAGCATAGTCCCATGCGTTGTTCCCTGTTGAGCTTCCTTCCCCTGTCGCAACAAAGCTAAAATGTCCTTTGTCATGGTACTTACATCACTCTCGGGATAAGCCTCCAACAATTCGGTCAGCGCTGTTT
>JAUSNQ010000192.1 GCA_030655595.1 Paludibacter sp. | reverse complement strand
TGAAATGAAGCCCCAGTAAACGGCGGCCGTAACTATAACGGTCCTAAGGTAGCGAAATTCCTTGTCGGGTAAGTTCCGACCTGCACGAATGGTGTAACGACTTGGACGCTGTCTCAACCAGGAGCTCGGTGAAATTGAAGTGGCGGTGAAGATGCCGCCTACCCGCGAAAGGACGGAAAGACCCCGTGAACCTTTACTACAACTTGACATTGTAATTTGGTTCAGTATGTGTAGGATAGGTGGGAGGCTATGAAGCTGGGTCGCTAGATTCGGTGGAGCCATTCTTGAAATACCACCCTTATTGTATTGGATTACTAACGCGTGTAGTTAACCTGCATGCGGACATTGTCTGGTGGGTAGTTTGACTGGGGCGGTCGCCTCCTAAAAAGTAACGGAGGCTCACAAAGGTTCCCTCAGGCTGGTTGGTAATCAGCCGTAGAGCGTAAAGGTATAAGGGAGCTTAACTGCGAGACCGACGGGTCGAGCAGATAGGAAACTAGGTCTTAGTGATCCGGCGGCTCTGAATGGAAGGGCCGTTGCTCAAAGGATAAAAGGTACTCCGGGGATAACAGGCTGATACCGCCCAAGAGTTCATATCGACGGCGGTGTTTGGCACCTCGATGTCGGCTCAACTCATCCTGGGGCTGAAGAAGGTCCCAAGGGTTCGGCTGTTCGCCGATTAAAGAGTTACGCGAGCTGGGTTCAGAACGTCGTGAGACAGTTCGGTCCCTATCCTTCGTGGGCGTAGGAAATTTGAGGGAAGCTGCATTTAGTACGAGAGGACCGGTGCGGACGAACCTCTGGTGTATCGGTTGTGGCGCCAGCTGCATTGCCGAGTAGCTAAGTTCGGAATGGATAACCGCTGAAAGCATCTAAGCGGGAAGCCAATCCCAAGATAGATTTCCCCATTAGATACGTTGGAGACTACAACGTTGATAGGTCACAGGTGTAAGCGCAGTAATGTGTTCAGCCGAGTGATACTAATAAATCAATTGCCTTAATTCTTTTATTTTCTCTATCACAACCTTATTTTGCAGAGTGCAAAATACATAAGGCATAGAGCCAGATGTAAAACGCACGATGCAATAGATTATCAAGAGAGTATTTAGTGATGGTGGTTATTGCGGTAAGGTCACACCTGTTCCCATCCCGAACACAGTAGTTAAGCTTACCTGCGCCGATGGTACTGCCTGGGCAACTGGGTGGAAGAGTAGGTCGCCGCCATCACTAAATACTTTCTTGATTTTTATACATCTTTTCAAGCTCCCTAAATTGGGAGCTTTTTTGTTCCCAAAAATATAATTGACAATAATAATGCCTTAAAGAACTTCAAATGCAAGGAAAGTAAAAAATGGGGAAAAAAGAGATATTAGATTATTTGAAAAATAATAAACAACAGCTCAAAGATAATTATCATCTCATCAAAATTGGTTTATTTGGTTCCTTTGCAAAAGATATACAAAATCCTGAGAGTGACATTGACCTTCTAATAGAATTTGAACCTGGTACGCAAAATATTTCTGAAAAAAAAGAAAAATTAAAAAAAATACTAAAAATCCAGTTTGATCGAGATGTGGATCTTTGCCGGGAAAAATACTTAAAGCCTTATATGAAGGAATTTATCATTCAGGAAACTATTTATGTTTGAGAAAGATAAGTGCAATTTATTAGCAATATTAGAAGCGATTAACAAAATTCAGAAATATACTGATTCAATATCTAATGCTGATGATTTTTTTGCCGACGAAAAGAATTTTGATGCAACATTGATGAATTTTATCATTATCGGTGAAATGGTTACCAGACTGAGTGAGGAATTTATCAAAAAGCATGTCAATATCGATTGGTTCAAAATAAAAGGATTTAGAAATATTGTTGCACATAATTATTTCGGCATCGATGCCGAAGAAGTATGGCAGATCATTAAAGATAAAATTCCCTTACTCAAAGAAGAAATTGAAAAAATACTAAAGAATATTAAATAGTCCTTTACTTTTCGAAAAAAGAGAATGGATATCTACCTGAATTCAAAGAGAAAGTCTATTAATTATTATTTATGAGGATAATTACTTAATTCTTTCCAACATCTTTTGAATCAACGCATATATTATCATTTTTCAATCCAACATCCTTGACAATTTCTGCCTCGTTCAGCATTTATTTTCCAACATGAAATAAGGAGGTTTAATGGAACAACAAATATCAAAATTGATCATACCGGTGAAACTGAATTATCTTCCCGTAATTCAAGCTTTTATCCGCGAAAACGCCTTAATGACAAAATTCTCTACAAAGGACATCATGTTCTTCAATATTGCTGTTGAAGAAGCGGTTACGAATGTAGTTAAACATGCTTTCCTGCCGGACGAGGATGCTTCTTTCGACGTGATCTGCGAAATTACACCAGTTGAATTTAAAGTAATAATCAATGACCAGGGATTACCTTTCGATCCGGAACAGGTAGAAGAATATAATCCAGAAAAAGAGCTGGATGGAGATGCACATAGCGGTCTGGGATTCCGCTTGATGAAAGGCAGCGTGGATAAGCTTTCCTTTCACAACAAGGGTTTTGGCGGCAAGGAAGTTCATTTAGTAAAATTCATTGAGCAAAAACATATAGATCAGTTCGTTCAAACTTCAGAAATGGGTGCTTACGAACAACCGGTTCAAAAGATAGAAGAAACTCAAAAAATTGCTTTCCACACAGAATTATTACAAAAAAAACAGGCTATCGAAATTTCCCAATGTGCATACAAAACTTATGGTTACACCTATATTATGGAAAATATCTATTACCCGGAACGATTGATAGAAATGACCAACACGGGCGAATTGATCTCCGCAGTTGCAGTTACTGATGATACAGGTGAAGTGATGAGCCATGCAGCTCTGGAACGATTTGGCAGGAAACGGGCAATTCCCGAAATTGGAATGGCCTTCACCAAACCAAAATTTCGCGGCCAGGGTTGCTTAACTAAATTGAGTGCCTTGCTTTTAGACAAAGCAAAATCTTTGGGAATCAAAGGTATCTATGCCAAAGCAGTAACCACACACCCCTATTCACAGAAACCGCTTGTAAAGGGTGGATACAAGGATTCGGCCATTTTGATCGGATTGTCTCCAGCTAAAAAATTTGCCAAAATGGATGCACAAGGTGCCCAGCGGGAAAGCCTGATTTTAAGCAACTTGAAACTTCTGGAGCAAGACAAGCTTCAACTCTTTACATTGGAAAAGCATAAAGCAATTCTGGAAAAAATCTATGCTAATCTGCAAATCGATGCTCAAATAAACCTGGTAGGCAAAACGGTGAAAATCCGGAAAGACATTATCCAATCTGATTTGGAAATCGAAGTTTATGATAACTTACACTATGCTAATATGTATGTGACTGCAGCTGGTGAAAATCTGCCGATGGAGATCAAACATCGTTTAAAAGAATTGTGTCAGAAAAAGATAGAAGCGGTGAACCTTTATCTAAATCTTTGTGATGAATATTCGATGAGTAAAGTTGAAGAGTTGGAAGAATTGGGATTTTTCTTTGCCGGTGCTTTTCCCAATGACCAGAAACAATTTCTCATTCTGCAGTTTTTAAATAATGTTCCAATCGATTATTCCAAAATCGTCACCTTTTCTGATTTTTCCAAAGAACTGATCGAGTATGTGAAGGAGATGGATCCGAACCTGAAATAAAATAATTGTTAGTATGCATTCCCAAGACGAACTTGGGAACGAGAATATAAAAAGTTCTCGTTACGAAGTTCGTCTTCGTAACGCATATGAATAACAGCATTCCCAAGACAAACTTGAGAATGAGATGAGCAATTATCTGAGAGATTGCTGTTTCTTTTTTGCTTCCCGGATAAAACTTCTGAATTCGGCGCTTTCCATAAATCGGCAGAACTTCTTGAAAAGACGGCAATAATGGTACATTAAAACGCCAAACAGGAATGCTAATCTTAAATGAGAAGGCTGTTTTTTTTGCGTCCAGAACAATAACTTCCAAAAATATAATCGGCTGGGATGGCAGATACCGATGTAAAAAATTACCTGGAAAAGTGTAATGAAATCTTGAAGCTTAACTTTGCCTTTGATCGAAGTCTTCACTTTGGAGTTCTTAAATGTTTGCAGGAAAACCTGGGAACGTTCATAAATGCGAACCGGAGAATATATTTCGCTCAAAACAAACCGATATTTTTCATATAATTCTTCAATATCCATTTTGGGAATAAGGTTCATTTTATTCTCATCAAAGTCGAGAATTTCCAGTAAACGATTTTCGCTTTTCATCCGTTCAAAGAGATCGGTTCCAAAAGGAGCTTTCAGCAGATTCACAGTGGCGATCACGATGCCGCTTTTCTGAATGAAATCGATCTGTTTTTGAAAAACGGAAGAGGTATCCGAATCAAAACCGAGAATAAATCCGCCACTGATGATGAAACCGGCAGCATGGAGCTGATTCACGCTTTGCATCAAATCTCTTTTCAGATTCTGGGTTTTTCCACATTCGATCAGACTTTCTTCCACCGGAGTTTCGATGCCGACAAAAATGTGTCTGAATCCTGCTTCCAGCATCGACTGCATCATCTCTTCATCATCCACCAGGTTGATCGAAACCTGCGTGGCAAAACTAACGGAAGGTTGTTTTTCTGCGCGCCATTTCATCAAAGCGGGAAGTAGTTCCTCTTTCAGCAATTTCTTATTCCCTATCAGGTTATCATCGGCGAAAAGCAGCATATCAAAGCTGGCAAGATTCCCCATTTTTTTTAATTCATTCAGTATTTGAGCAGCGCTCTTGGTGCGTTGTTTTCTGCCGTAAAGCGCCGTCACATCGCAGAAATCGCATTTGTGCGGACATCCTCGCGAATATTGCACAATTCCATAGAGATAATCGTTTTTTTTAATCAGGTTCCAGCGGGGAATAGGAGATTGTTCGAGTTTGCAGAATTCGTCAGTTTGATAGATCGGTTGAGGATTTCCATTTTTTAAGTCATTCAAAAATTCAGGTAAAGTGAGTTCAGCTTCGTTTAGTACAAAATGATCGACACCTTCGAAAAGCTGGTATTCATGTGTGAAGAGAGGACCACCGGCTACGATCTTCACGGGAAATTTGCGACACCGGTTTATCAACTTCCTGGTATTGGCAGCCTGCACGTTCATGGCACTGATGAAAACAAAATCAACTTCGATCATATCGGAAGTTTTTAATTTGCGGATATTCAGATCGACGAGCTGTAAGTTCCAATCTTCGGGAAGGAGGGCAGCAACGGTCAATAATCCCAACGGTGGATAAATAGCTTTTCTTTGCCTGATTCTGGCTAGAAAATCCATATTCCACATGGTGGACGGCATCTCAGGATAAACCAACAGAACTTTCATCAAAACCTCTTAACCTAAATTACAACACTTGATCTTATAATCTAACCATCAAATACCATAACATAGATGAAAAAATTTATTCTTATGGAACTCTACTTTTATGAAGCTTTTGTGGAAAGATATTCTTTTTCTGTCAATTCAAAGTTTGAGGGATTTAATTTATCTTTTGCCGTACATCCAAGCCGCGCAAGCGATTGATAGCGAAAGCCAGTTCCAGACCTCGGAACCGGGCAAAATTGCCGGAAATTTTTGGACTGATAATATCCAAACCGAATGTTTCTATGTCTGCAGAAACATGCTCAATAATCTCCTTTAAAGTCAGGTTGTTGTTCATATATTTTTTGGCATATTCCATTGCAGGAGCAATTGCTTTAGTTTGGGAAAGTTCGATAAGTTGTTCCAGATCTGTCAGATCGATCACAGTTTTACCGAAGTTGATGCGGTGCGTTTCTTTGACGTACACGCTGAATTTTCCATAATGATTTGTAGGATCGATGCTTTCCGGCTGCGGGATTCTTTCTCTAATTTGGAAGGGATAAGTTTCATCCTCGACATTTCGTTTTAAAGGTGATTCTGCAGCAATTTTTCGAGCAAGTTCGGATACATCGACCGGTTCATATTTTATCATCTGGATCACGGTGTCGGAAACATCGAAATAATCTCCCACACCGCCTAAAACCAGGATCGTGGAAATATTTTTTTCCAGATAAAGCTGACGAACCTTGTCGATGAAAGTGGTGATCGGTTCATCATTTTTATGCACCAATACCTGCATTTTCAGATCTCGGATCATGAAATTTGTAGCGCAGGTATCTTCATCCATCAATAGAACTTCCGCACCCACTTCCACAGCTTCCATGATGTTGGCAGCTTGCGACGTGCTGCCCGAAGCATTTGTTGTGGAAAAAGCTGTTGTGTCTTTTTGGAAAGGCAGATTTTTGATGAAAGGTGAAATATCGGTTTTCACAATATTCCTGCCGCTGTATGATCTGATCTTCACAGCTTTGGGAAGGGAAACACAATATTCTCTACCGTCACCTGGAATGTGATCATAAATACCCAATTCCAGAGCATTGAGCAAAGTCGATTTGCCATGATAACCACCACCCACGATCAGAGTTACTCCGGCTGGAATTCCCATTCCTCGGATTTTTCCCAAATGCGGAAGATCGATTTCAACGGATAATCTCTGCGGAGATTGAAATGCAATTGCGGATATTTTATCCATCGGCTGGTCGCTGGTTCCACTGGTTCTTGGCAGGATGGCATCCTCAGCGATGAAAGCGACAATTCCTAAATCTACCAATTTGTTTCGTAGAAATTGTGAATCTTCTGCAACTTCGAGATGTTTCTTCAGGTCAGCAAGATCGATGTTTTCTCTCAGCAGGGAATGATTTACGATTTCGGGCAGTTCCTGCAGCAGCATTTTTTCAGCGATTTCTGCGACAACATTTCTGCCCTCAGCCGGCAAACCAACAAAACAGCGAACTTCGATCTGATCTTCAGTTATCACCACGCAGCTTCTTTCCAGGATGCATTGCCCGGGTTGGTTTATGGTGATGATACCGCTGTAACCGGTGCCGCGGATTTTTCCGGCAATTCGATCGCTTGCCTCAAAAAATCTTCGGGCTAGAAAATCTCGAAAAGCGATCTCTTGAATTTTGTTGGCAAGATCCAGATTGATGATATTTTCATCATGGCGATCTACCTGAATTCGGTAAATTCCAGTGTGCGGTGGTGCATAAGGATCTTTAGGGATTTGCTGAATAATTAATCTGAAAAGTCCAAAATCATAAGTGCCGAGAAGCGATTGGTAAGCTCCGTAATCACGACCATCGATGGAGGTGATTTTTTGTTTTAAAATATTAATATTCATCATTTTGCACCTCGCGGTTCAGAAATTACAAAGTTTTGATTTATTGTCCAGTGAGAAATTTTAGCCACTGACTTTCACAGACTATCACTGACTTTTTAGCTCACGAATGGACACGGATAATAGTTGTCTTTCTGAGGTAACTTTTAGCTTTACTCACGAAGAATCTTGTGAAATTCTTGAAGCTTTACATCTTTGTTAGAAGCAGAATAGTCAGGAATAAAATGATTCCCAGAATTTTTTAGCCACTGACTTACACAGACGAACGCTGACTTTTTGGCTCACGGATGGACACGGATGATCACGGATTAAAACTCCCCTTTGGAAAGACTGAGGTGCAATGTCTTGTTAAAACCTTATCAATTCTTCTTGCGTTCATCTCAAAACTTCCTCTATTTTTCTCTACAATAGATTTCAATCCAAAATTTACTCGGGATATGGTTGGTTTTCTCATCATCACAACTGGAATCGATATTTACAAAAATGTTACAAAAATAATTTCCTTTTTCGTAGGCAAATGATGAACTGCCATGCCCATCAGCCTGATACTCCAAAATAGATTTCCAATCATTTGAGGAGAACATCTTGTCTATTGTTTCAAAAGGATTTATGACTTTTTCGAGGCTGCCTTCCCCCTTTAAGCAAAATGCAAAATATTTTCCTTCTCTAAAGTTATCCGGTATATTAATATGAGTTGCAATGACCTCTGTTTGTAAGGTTTTGCTGGCATTTAAACGTAATTCGTTAACCCATTTCGGAAACTCTGTATTTTCTGC
>JAUSNQ010000191.1 GCA_030655595.1 Paludibacter sp. | reverse complement strand
TGCTATCGGATTTGAAAGTGATAAAGATATTTTAGAAATCTTCAACCTTGCTGAAGAGATTAAGGTCAATAAAGCCAGTCTCAAAAAGGCAGTTGGTCAGAAATTGGCCGCACGTGTCCTGAAAAGCTGGGTGGAAGACTTCGTAGATGAGGATACCGGTGAGGTTGTGAGTATTGAGCGTAATGAAGTCGTTATCGATCGCGAAACAATCATCGAGAGTAAACACATTGATGATATTCTTGAATCTGGTGCTCAGACTATTCTGCTACACAGAGGTGATGCAAATCAAAATGATTTTGCGATCATCTATAATACTTTGCAGAAAGACCCGAGTAACTCTGAAAAGGAAGCGGTTCTCTATATTTATCGTCAGTTGAGGAATGCTGTTCCTGCTGATGACTCCACGGCTCGTGAGGTGATTAATAACCTTTTCTTCTCAGAAAAACGGTATGACCTGGGTGATGTTGGACGTTTTCGTATCAACCGCAAATTAAATCTTTCAATCAATCCCGATATCAAGGTATTGACAAAAGAAGATATCATCGAAATCATCAAATATCTGATTGAACTGATCAATTCGAAAGCCGAAGTTGATGATATCGACCACTTGAGTAACCGTCGCGTTCGTACGGTGGGTGAACAGATGTACAACCAGTTTGGTGTTGGTCTATCCCGCATGGCCCGTACAATTCGGGAACGTATGAATGTACGCGATAACGAAGTATTTACGCCAATTGATCTGATCAATGCGAAAAGTATTTCATCGGTAATCAATTCTTTTTTTGGAACCAATGCTTTGTCGCAGTTCATGGATCAACAAAATCCATTGGCTGAGATTACGCACAAACGTCGTATGTCGGCACTTGGACCAGGTGGTCTGTCTCGTGAACGTGCCGGTTTTGAGGTTCGTGACGTGCATTATACGCACTATGGTCGTTTGTGTCCTATTGAAACGCCCGAAGGTCCGAACATCGGTTTGATTTCGTCTTTGTGTATTTACGCAAAAATCAATGAATTAGGTTTTATTGAAACACCATATCGCAAAGTTGATAATGCTGTTGTAGATACTACAGACAAAGGCATACAATATTTTACAGCTGAAGAAGAAGAAGCTCTGGTAGTTGCACAGGGAAATGCTCCTCTGAATGAAAAGGGATCGTTTATCCGCACCAAGGTTAAATCTCGTTTAGGCGCCGATTTCCCGGTAGTTGATCCAGAAAAGGTTGACCTGATGGACGTTTCGCCTTCTCAAATTGCTTCAATTGCTGCTGCTTTGATTCCATTCCTTGAGCATGATGATGCCAACCGTGCTTTGATGGGTTCAAACATGATGCGTCAGGCTGTGCCTTTATTGCGTTGTGAAGTGCCTATCGTTGGTACAGGTATCGAGGGTCAGTTGATTCGTGACTCGCGTACGCAAATTACTGCTGAAGCAAAAGGGGTGGTTGAATACGTTGATGCCGACTGTATCAAAATCAGATACGAAAGAACAGAAGAAGAGGAGTTTGTGAGCTTCGATACTGCTGTCAAAGAATATAAATTGCCGAAATTCCAGAAAACAAATCAAAATACAACAATCGACTTGCGTTCGTTGGTTCGCAAAGGAGATCTTGTTGAACCGGGAATGATTCTTACGGAAGGTTACGCGACACAAAACGGAGAACTGGCTATAGGTAAGAACCTGAAAGTGGCATTCATGCCATGGAAAGGTTACAACTTTGAGGATGCTATCGTGATCAACGAAAGAATGGTTCGGGATGATGTCTTTACCTCTATTCATGTGGTAGAGCAACTGCTCGAAGTACGTGAGACAAAACGTGGTGTAGAGGAATTTACTGCTGATATTCCGAATGTGAGCGAAGAAGCTACAAAAGATTTGGATGAAAATGGTATAATCAGAATCGGTGCACGCATCGAGCCGGGTGATATCATCATCGGTAAAATTACTCCTAAAGGCGAATCGGATCCTTCACCGGAAGAAAAACTGTTGAGAGCGATCTTTGGTGACAAAGCCGGCGATGTGAAAGACGCTTCTTTAAAGGCTACTCCTTCATTGTCGGGTGTTGTAATTGGAAAACGTTTGTTCTCTAAAGCTCAAAAGAACCGCAAATCCAAACTGGCCGACAAAGCTG
>JAUSNQ010000183.1 GCA_030655595.1 Paludibacter sp. | reverse complement strand
AAAAAGATTCAAACGGCAGATATTCCCAAGCTGGTTGCGATTCCTTTGGCACATTATATCGGCAATCCCAGCGAGGCGATTGTGAAGAAAGGTGATTTGGTTCAAGTCGGTCAGATGATTGGTAAAGCCAATGGATTTATTTCTGCAAATGTACATGCATCTGTCTCAGGAAAAGTAAACAAGATTGATGTTCAGTTAGATGCCTCCGGATATAAACGTCCGGCTGTCTTTATTGATGTGGAGGGAGATGAATGGCTGGAAACAATCGACAGAAGTACTGACATCAAACGCGAATGTAATCTATCGAAAGAAGAAATTGTCAGCAAAGTTCAGGATGCTGGCATTGTTGGACTTGGAGGTGCTACTTTCCCCGCACACGTAAAATTATCACCACCTCCAGGCAAGAAAGCACAAGTTTTAATTATCAATGCGGTTGAGTGTGAGCCTTATCTTACCTGCGACCATCAGTTGATGCTCGAGCATGGCGAGGAAATAATTGTCGGCGTGACCATCCTGATGAAAGCCCTCGAGGTTGAAAAAGCAATTATCGGGATAGAAAATAATAAGTCCGATGCCATCCAGCATCTTAAAAACATAGCCCAATCATATCCAGGCATCAGCATAGAACCACTCAAAGTACAATATCCACAGGGAGGTGAGAAACAACTCATTGATGCAGTTATTCGCAGACAGGTGCCGAGTGGCAGGATACCTGTTGAAGTTGGGGCAGTGGTATTTAATGTGGGGACTACCTTTGCTGTATATGAAGCAGTCCAAAAGAGCAAACCCATGTTTGAACGTGTCATGACTGTGACCGGTAAGGATGCTCCAAATCCATCGAACTTCCGGGTTCGTCTCGGAACCTATTTGGCGCAGATTGTCGAACAATCGGGTGGTGTGCCTGCAGGTACAGGGAAAATTGTAGGAGGCGGTCCGATGATGGGACGGTCGTTGATGAATTTGAATATCCCGATGGCAAAAGGGAGTTCAGGTATATTATACATGAAAGATGAAGAGTCGGTACGCAAACCTGTCAAAAACTGCATCCGTTGCACCAAATGCGTTTCTGTATGCCCAATGGGCTTAGAGCCTTTCTTGCTGATGGCACAAAGCGAAAGAAATATGTGGCCTGAAATGGAAACAGATCGCGTTATGGACTGTATCGAATGTGGTAGTTGCAGCTATATCTGCCCGTCGAATCGACCGCTATTAGACTATATTCGTTTTGGAAAATCAACTGTGGGAGGTATTATTCGTACCAGGAACACCAAATAAATTTGATATATGGAAAAATTAATCATATCGCCTGCACCACATATTCACGGAGGAGATTCTATTTCTAAAAATATGACCGGTGTAATCATCGCACTGGTTCCTGCTTTGTTGGTAGCCTTGTATTTTTTTGGATTGGGTGCGCTTATCGTTACGTTGACTGCAGTAATCGCATGTGTTTTATTTGAATACCTGATTCAAAGATATTTGATTAAAGGTGAAAATACCATTCTGGATGGTTCAGCTGCCCTGACAGGTTTGTTGCTTGCTTTCAATTTGCCTTCAAATTTACCAATCTGGATGATCATCATTGGCTCGTTAGTCGCGATAGGAGTTGCCAAAATGAGTTTTGGTGGATTGGGAAATAACCCTTTTAATCCGGCTTTGGTTGGAAGGGTGTTTTTATTGATTTCATTTCCCGTGGAAATGACAAGCTGGCCTGTCATAGAGCCTTTAACAACTGCTTATTTAGATGCCAATACCGGTCCAACTGTTTTGTCGATGTTAAAGGAAGGCAATATGGCTTTACCTGCATTAAGCGATCTGTTTTTGGGTAAAATGCAAGGTTCAATTGGAGAGATCTCTGCATTGGCATTGTTGATAGGATTGGTTTACATGCTGATTCGAAAAATTATCACCTGGCACATTCCCGCGAGTATTTTTGTGACTGTTCTTGTTTTTGCCGGAATTCTACATCTTGTTGATCCTGCAATTTATGCATCGCCGGTGGTTCATCTACTGACCGGAGGATTGATGCTTGGGGCAATTTTCATGGCGACTGACTACGTTACATCTCCCATGAACCCGAAAGGTATGTGGATTTTTGGAGTTGGTATCGGGATACTCACCGTGGTCATACGTACCTGGGGAGCTTATCCTGAAGGGGTTTCATTCGCAATTTTGATTATGAATGGATTTACTCCGCTGATTAATTTCTATGTGAAACCCAAACGTTTCGGAGAAAAAGTTAAATAAAATCAAATGGCTAAATTAGAATCAACTTTCAGAAATATGTTGCTGGTGCTGACTTCAATCACTTTGGTTGCAGCAGTGGCACTTGGCTCGGTATATAACATCACCAAAGAGCCGATTGAAGCCTCGAAAAGAGCGAAAAAAGAAAATGCAATCAAAGAGGTTTTGCCTCCTTACGATCGTTTAGATGAAGAGGAAATGGTGCAAATAGAAGGATTGGCTGACCCCTTTTATGTTTATAAAGCTTATCAGGGAGAGCAGTTTGTTGGAGCAGCTGTACAGAGTTATTCTAAGAATGGCTTCAGTGGTGAAATCAAGGTGATGGTAGGATTTGATGAAGCTGGAAATATCGTCAATTATGCGATATTGGAGCAGAAAGAAACACCTGGTTTGGGTACCAAGATGGTTGACTGGTTTAAAGCGGAAAAAGGAAATCAGGATGTGCGTGGATTGAATGGTGCGACCAACAATTTGACTGTAACTAAAAACGGGGGAGAGGTGGATGCCATTACGGCTGCGACCATTTCATCTGTAGCTTTTCTTGAAGCTGTACGTTTTGCGTACAGTGCATATTCACAAAATTATGATGGAATCACAGGAGCTACCGCTGTTGAAACAGAAGTTGCTGAAATAAATAAAAAATAACATGACTGCAAATTCAAATTTAAAGACCTTGTTCAACGGGATAATCAAAGAAAATCCTGTTTTTGTCTTGCTGCTCGGGATGTGCCCCGCTTTGGGAACAACTTCTTCAGCTATCAATGGATTGGGAATGGGACTGGCAACTACTTTTGTATTGTTGTCGGCCAATATAGTCATTTCTTTGTTGAAAAATTTCATCCCCGATAAAGTACGCATTCCGGCTTTCATTGTTGTCATTGCAACCTTTGTGACATTGGTTGAAATGCTCATGCAGGCTTATGTTCCGGCATTATATGAAAGTCTAGGCTTGTTTATACCCTTGATTGTGGTAAACTGCATTGTATTAGGACGGGCTGAAGCTTTCGCAGCCAAAAACACGGTCTTCAAATCTATTTTCGATGGATTGGGCATGGGGTTGGGATTCGCGATGGCACTTACTTTACTCGGTTCTGCACGAGAGCTTTTAGGTACAGGAAAAGTATTCAGTCTGATGATATTTCCGGAAAATTACGGGATGTTGTTATTTGTACTGGCTCCCGGAGCATTCATCGCATTGGCTTATTTAATTGCGATTTTCAATAAATTGAAAACCACTAACAACTAACCACTAACCACTAACCACTAAAACATGACCTACGTACTCATTTTTATCAGCGCCGTTTTTGTGAACAACATCGTATTGGCACAATTCTTAGGAATTTGTCCATTTTTGGGTGTTTCGAAAAAGATAGATACTGCACTCGGTATGAGTGGCGCGGTGGCATTTGTAATGACACTGGCAACTGTCATTACCTACATCATTTACAAAAGTGTACTGGAACCTTTTAACATCACTTTTCTACAGACCATTACATTTATCCTGGTCATAGCTTCACTGGTTCAGTTGGTGGAGATTATCCTGAAAAAAGTATCACCTGCCTTGTATCAGGCATTGGGTGTTTTTTTACCTCTTATTACAACCAACTGTGCCATATTGGGGGTTGCCATCATGACAATTCAAAAAGAAATGTCCTTGCTGGGTAGTGTCGTTTTTGCCATTTCGTCGGCTGTGGGTTTCGGATTAGCATTAATTTTATTTGCAGGTATCAGGGAACAATTAAATTTAGTAAATTTGCCACGCGGAATGAAAGGCGCTCCAGTTGCTTTGTTGGTAGCAGGTTTGTTGGCGATGGCTTTCATGGGATTTGCGGGTATCGTTAAATAGTAGAGACCTTGCATGCAAGGTTTTTATTCACACAACGACTGTACATTTTGCGGCAATAGCTCAGTTGGTAGAGCGTTGGCTTCCCAAGCCGAAGGTCGCGGGTTCGAGTCCCGTTTGCCGCTCAGAAACAATAAAACTAAATATATAGTGGATAAATCTATTAAAAAAGTCATCCTCTTAGGGTCGGGTGCGCTCAAAATCGGACAAGCCGGAGAATTTGATTATTCTGGTTCACAGGCATTGAAAGCAATGAAAGAAGAAGGCATCCAAACGGTGCTGGTTAATCCAAACATTGCTACCATTCAGACTTCTGAAGGCATCGCCGATAAAGTGTATTTCCTGCCTATTACTCCTTATTTTGTCGAACAAATTATTATCAAAGAAAAACCGGATGGTATCTTGCTGGCTTTTGGCGGACAAACGGCTTTGAATTGTGGTACTGAAATGTATCTGAGCGGAACGCTTGATAAACATGGTGTTAAAGTCTTGGGAACTTCTGTTGAAGCAATCATGATTACCGAAGACCGCGATTTGTTTGTGAAGAAATTAAATGAGATTGACGCAAAGACACCAGTCTCTCAGGCTGTTGAGAACCTGCAAGATGCCATTGTCGTTGGACGCAGAATTGGTTATCCGGTCATGGTTCGCTCTGCCTACGCTTTGGGTGGTTTGGGTTCAGGGATTTGTGACAATGAAGAAGCATTTATCACACTTTGCAAAAGCTCTTTGGCACATTCGAAACAAATTCTGGTGGAAGAGAGTCTGAAAGGCTGGAAAGAAATTGAGTTTGAAGTGATTCGTGATAAAAACGATCATTGCTTCACGGTTGTTCCGATGGAGAACTTTGACCCACTGGGTATTCATACCGGTGAGAGTATCGTGGTTGCTCCTATCATTTCACTATCAAAAGAGCAAATTAAATTTCTCGAAGATGTTTCTGGTCAAGTGGTTCGCCATATTGGCATCGTGGGAGAATGTAATATTCAGTTTGCCTTTAATGCTGAAACAAATGATTATCGGATTATCGAAATCAATGCGCGTCTTAGTCGCTCCTCTGCTCTCGCATCTAAAGCTTCGGGTTATCCGCTGGCTTTTGTGGCTACTAAACTGGCACTGGGCTACTCGCTCGACCAGATTGGTGAAATGGGAACACGCAATTCTGCTTACGTTGCTCCTTCTGTAGATTACCTCATCGTCAAAATTCCCCGTTGGGATTTAACAAAGTTTCAGGGAGTGAGTCGCGAAATCGGATCTTCCATGAAATCAGTGGGCGAAATCATGTCTATCGGTCAGTCGTTTGAAGAAATTATTCAGAAAGGATTGCGTATGATTGGACAAGGTATGCATGGTTTTGTGGGCAACAACGACATTACTTTTGATGATGTGGAATCTGCGCTTGCCAATCCGACTGATCTGCGGATTTTTGCCATTGCCGATGCTTTTGAAAAAGGTTATACAGTTGATCAGATTGTACATCTGACGAAGATTGACAAGTGGTTTCTCGGTAAACTGGAAAACATCTATCAGTTCACAAAAGTCTTGACTGCTTTTCATAAAATAGATGATTTGACAAAAGAAGTGATGGCCGAAGCCAAACGACTTGGTTTCTCCGATTTTCAAATTGCACGCTATGTGGAAAATCCGAAAGGTACGATGGAGCAAGAAGTTTTACAGGTCAGAACGCATCGTAAAAAGCTTGGAATTATTCCTGTTACCCGCCGCATCAATACAGTTGCATCCGAAAATCCAGATAAAACAAATTACTTGTATTTTACTTATGGAGCGGGTAAGCCCTTTACTCCTTCAAAATCGCAAAAAGAATCTATCATTGTCCTTGGCTCAGGCGCTTATCGCATTGGTTCATCCGTCGAATTCGACTGGTGTTCGGTGAATGCTGTTGTTACTGCACGTAAACTGGGATACGAATCTGTAATGATCAATTACAATCCTGAAACGGTTTCGACCGATTACGACATGTGCGACCGTTTGTATTTTGATGAATTGTCATTCGAACGTGTGTTGGATGTGGTGGATGTTGAAAACCCTAAGGGTGTAATTCTTTCAATGGGAGGGCAGATTCCCAATAACTTAGCGACGAAACTAGATCGTCAGGCCGTGCCCATTCTCGGGACTACTGCAGCCTCAATCGACCGTGCCGAAAATCGCCATAAATTTTCATCCATGCTCGATGAATTGGGGATCGATCAACCCCGCTGGAGGGAGTTGACCAGTTTCGAAGAGATTGATTCGTTTATCGATGAAGTTGGTTTTCCGGTATTGATTCGTCCTTCTTATGTGCTTTCGGGTGCAGCGATGAATGTGTGTTATGACAAAGAGCAGATTCGCAAATTTTTGACCCTTGCGGCTAAAGTATCAAAACAATATCCTGTTGTGGTGTCGGAGTTTCTGCAAAATGCTAAAGAAGTAGAATTCGATGCCATAGCTAAAGATGGTGAAGTAGTTGAATATGCAATTTCTGAACACGTTGAATTTGCTGGTGTACATTCCGGCGATGCAACATTGGTTTTTCCCGCTCAGAAAATATACTTCGAAACCATGCGTCGCATCAAAAAAATTTCGAAAAAGATTGCCAAAGAATTAAATATCAGCGGTCCGTTCAATATTCAGTTCCTTGCGAAAGAGAATTATATCAAAGTCATAGAATGTAATTTGCGTGCTTCGCGTTCGTTCCCATTTGTCTCAAAAATAATCAAACGCAATTTTATCGAAACAGCCACACGCATCATGCTCGATGCTCCATTCAGCAAACCGGACTCTTCGGTTTATGATTTGGAACACATCGGAGTAAAGGCTTCGCAGTTTTCTTTTGCACGTCTGCACAATGCTGACCCTATTCTGGGGGTAGACATGTCATCTACGGGTGAAGTCGGTTGTATCGGCGACGATTACTCGGAAGCCATCATGAAATCGCTGCTTTCAGTAGGGTTCACAATTCCGGAGAAGAGTATTCTGATCTCATCCGGTGAGCCCAAATCGAAAGTGGATTTATTGGAAGCAAGCAGACTCTTGCAAAAGAAAGGTTATAAGATTTATGCAACTCGGGGAAGTCAACGGTTCTTTACCGAAAATGGTGTAGAATCCATTGCTGTTCAATGGCCTGATGAAGATGGTGAACTGAATGTGAAAAGTCTGTTGGCAAACAAACATTTTGATTTAGTTATCAATATTCCAAAGAATACCACCGAACGGGAGTTGCGTAATGACTATATCATTCGTCGTAATGCCGTAGATTTTAATATCCCTTTGCTCACGAATGCACGATTGGCATCTGCATTTATTCAGGCATTTTGTAATATGGCACTGGAAGACATCAAAATCAAAAGTTGGGACGAGTATTGATATTTTTCTTATCTTTGCACTCCCAAAAACATTATTACCATCATGATTTTAGAATCTTCCATTCAGTCAATCGTTAAAGATGCCGTTTCGCAGCTATATGCGCTGGAAGTGCCTTTGGTGCAGATACAAATACAGAAAACCAGAAAAGAATTTGAAGGTGACCTGACGGTGGTGACTTTCCCTTTTGTGAAGGCGGCTAAGAAATCGCCCGAAGCTACTGGGCAGGAGATAGGGGAGTATCTACTGGAGAATAATGGTCTGATTATCGGTTTTAATGTGATCAAAGGATTTTTGAACCTGACCATCAGCAAAAAT
The DNA here is from genome assembly GCA_030655595.1 of Paludibacter sp. The sequence goes on along the minus strand of JAUSNQ010000183.1, from coordinate 3,593 downwards.
TATTGGTTGCAACTGCTGAATCAAATTCGAAGTGCCGATGATTTTGGCTTTAATCTGGTTGGAAATGGTGAAATTATGATGGTGGAGTACTCTTCTCCGAATACCAATAAACCGCTGCACCTCGGACATATCCGTAACAACCTGCTCGGGTATTCGATTGCCCAGATTCAGAAGGCAAACGGTTGGAAGGTGGTGAAAACCAATATTGTTAACGACCGCGGTATCCACATCTGTAAATCGATGTTGTCCTGGAAACTTTATGGTAAGGGCGAAACACCTGAAAGTTCGGGCATGAAGGGTGATCACCTGGTCGGGAAGTATTACGTGAAGTTCGACAAGGCATACAAGGCGGAAGTTAAATCGCTGATGGAGATAGGAATGTCAGAGGAGGAAGCGAAGAAATCTGCTCCGTTAATTCTAAAGGCACAGGAAATGCTGGTGGCATGGGAAAACCACGATCCGGAAGTTTTTGGACTTTGGGAAATGATGAACGGATGGGTGTATGCTGGTTTCGATATAACTTACAAACAACTGGGGGTCGATTTTGATCAGATTTATTACGAATCGCAGACTTACCTCGACGGGAAAGCCAAGGTGGAAGAAGGTCTGGAGAAAGGAGTTTTTTATAAACGGGAAGATGGTTCTGTGTGGGCCGACTTAACTGCTGATGGCTTGGATGAAAAGTTATTGTTGCGTGGCGATGGTACTTCGGTTTACATGACACAGGATATCGGTACAGCTGCGTTGCGCTACAGTGAATACGATATCAAAAAAATGGTTTATGTTGTAGGAAATGAGCAAAATTACCATTTCCAGGTGCTGGCACTGCTGCTCGATAAACTTGGCTTTGAATGGGGTAAAGACCTCGTACATTTTTCTTATGGCATGGTGGAATTGCCCGAAGGCAAGATGAAAAGTCGAGAAGGTACGGTGGTGGATGCCGACGACCTGATGCAGGAAATGATTGATTCTGCGCGTGAAACGGCTCGTGAACTGGGTAAGCTTGACCAATCTTCTGAAGAAGAAATTGAAGAGATTGCACGCATGGTCGGATTGGGTGCGCTGAAGTATTTTATTTTAAAAGTTGATCCGAAGAAAAACATGACTTTCAACCCGAAAGAATCCATCGATTTCAATGGCAATACCGGTCCGTTTATCCAATATACCCACGCCCGCATCAAATCTGTTTTGCGTAAGGCAGCAGAGCAGGGCATCATCACGGAAGTAGCGGTGACAGACAATTTGCCTCTTTCCGATAAAGAAAGTAACCTGATTCAATTGTTGTCGGCATTTCCGGTCGTTGTGCGTGAAGCTGGACAGGAATTCAGTCCGGCAGTCATTGCCAATTACACCTACGACTTGGTGAAAGAATACAACCAATTCTACCACGATTTTCCTATCCTCAGGGAAGAAAATTCAGAACTGAAATATTTCCGCTTGGTTCTGTCAGCCGCTGTGGCAGATGTTATCAAGAAAGGAATGTCTTTATTGGGCGTTGATGTCCCCGAACGGATGTAGTAAAAAAAATCCTGTGTTGCCGATATTTGAAAAAATATGGTTATTTTAGCCCGCTGTAATCACAACCTTGAAAGTATGTTTATCCGGTACATCCTATTTTTTCTGCTGTTGTTGAATTCCTGTTCCAAAGGGGATTTGAGTCCAGATGGTTTGCAATTGACAAGTCCGACCGATGGCGAGCAAGTACCCGATACCCTACACGTGGCTACACTTTATGGTTCTTCCTCTTATTTTTATTTCAGCAGCGATGAAGTCATGGGTTATGATTATGACCTGATTATGCACTTTGCTGAATTTTTAGGTATTCCTGTAAAAATTCATCTGGCTGATACGAAGGATGAAATGCTAAAAATGCTCCGACACAAGCAGATTGATTTAATCACTTACAGCCTATACGAAACAAAACCTCTCAAGTCAGAGTTTGAATTTGTGGCTTTTCAAGAGGATTCGTACATGGTTTTGGTTCAACTGATAGGATTGCAGACAGTTAGTGAGATTGAAGAGTTGAAAGGTAAGACTGTTCATGTAATAGAAAATTCAATTTATCATCATAGATTGAATAATTTGAATATTGAATTGGGTGGTGGTATTCAAATCGAAACCCTCAAGGATACGCTTTCGGTCGACCGTTTGATTGAAATGGTAACGCAAGGAAAAATCGCATATACCATTGCCCATCACAAAAACGCCATACAACATAAAGATTTCAATCGCCGTCTTGATTGTCGCATTCCCGTTGGTTTTCAGCAAAGAAACGGCTGGCTGATTAACAAAAACAATTCCCCTTTCAAACAATTAATCTCAGAATGGGAAGCAAGTTCTTCTGTTGAGCTTCTTAAATCTCAACTTTACGGCAAGTACAGGGTTAGAAATCCATATTTTATAACACAAAAGGTGAAAATTCCGAAGGGAGCTCTTTCTCCTTATGATGCCTTATTTAAAAAATATGCTGCCGAAATTAATTGGGATTGGCGCATGTTGGCTTCCATTGCATTTCATGAATCAGGTTTTGATTCGGCACAGGTTTCACGGATGGGTGCTTCCGGATTGATGCAACTAATGCCCCGAACTGCAGCAAATTTCGGACTGGATAGAGATAATATCTTTAATCCGGAGAAGAATATTGAGACCGGGGTTCAATATATCAAAAGCTTAAACTTGTTGTATAGAAAAATTGAAAACATGGATGAGCGACAAAAATTCATTTTGGCATCCTATAATTCAGGTCCTGCACATATCCTTGATGCCATGGCTTTGGCCAGAAAATATGATAAAAATCCATACATCTGGTTTGAACATGTAGAGTATTTCCTTTCTAAAAAAAGTGATCCGGAATATTACAATGATGAAGTAGTCAAATTTGGACGATTTGGTTCTACCGAAACCATCCGATATGTCAGGAATACCCTGGAGACATACAATAAATTTAAGGGAAGACAATGAACTACCTTGCTTTTTTTGAACACCTGCAATCTCGTTACCATCTCGAAGAACTGCTGTTGTATTTAGATCGCCATCCCGACGATTTTGACACATTGTTTAATCTGGTGTTTGAACTCGAAGAGAAAATCGCCTGGCGCATTTTATGGGCTTGCGAAAAAGTCAGTCAACGTACGCCCGATTGGTTTGATGCCCTTAAGATTCAACAAATAACTGATATGGTGTTGACAACCAAGCATCAGGGCATGCACCGGATTGGACTCTCCATCCTGACTTCTTTTCCAGCTCCTGATCCCCTCAATATCGACATTTTGAATAGGTTGTATGATTGGATGCTTTCACCAAAATATTCAATCGGAGTTCAGAGTCTGGCTATGAAGTTGCTTTACAAATACAGCCTGACCAACGATGACTTATTGCGTGAATTTATACTAACACTTGAGCAAGCCAACGAAAATGATTATACACAGGCATTTACATCTTCAAGAAGGAATATCATTAAAAAACACAACAAAAGTTACAAGCAATTTAATTGGTAGAAGAATCTAACGCTGATAGCGAGTTTGACAGTAATAAGAACGCAAAATGGTGCTTTATGTCGGTTAAACAGGTTGATACATCAAAAAAAAATGTTA
>JAUSNQ010000153.1 GCA_030655595.1 Paludibacter sp. | reverse complement strand
GCGCTTCTAGCGAAAAACTAAAAACTTGACAAACAGCTCTTAGTTCTTTGCTCATCGCTTTTAGCTCATCGCTCTTAGCTCTTAGCTCATCGCGAACGTCTCCGCAACTGCCTGACAAACAACTTTTCCTTCCACGATATTCAATCCTTTGCGTAAATCCTGATTCTTTTCACATGCCTTTTTCCAACCTAAATTGGCCAACTTTAAGGCGTAAGGAAGTGTTGCATTGGTTAATGCTAAAGTTGAAGTACAGGGTACTGCTCCAGGGATATTGGCAACACAATAATGTAAAATGCCATCAACCTCATAAACCGGATTTGCATGGGTAGTTGGTTTTGATGTCTCGAAACAACCGCCCTGATCGATTGCTACATCTACCAAAACCGCTCCTTTGGGTAATAATTTCAGCATCTCTTTGGTTATCAATGAAGGCGCTTTTGCTCCCGTAATCAATACTGCACCGATGACAAGATCTGTTCTGGGCAAAATTTCTTCAATGTTGTATTGCGACGACATCATCGTGTCAACATTTGCCGGCATAATTTCGCTGAGTTGTCGCAGTCTCGGTAATGATATGTCGGCAATGGTAACATGCGCTCCCAATCCAGCTGCCATGTAAGCTGCGTGAGTTCCGACAACACCGCCACCCAGAATTAGCACATGAGCAGGATTAACACCCGGTACGCCACCCAGTAATATTCCTTTGCCTCCCTGAGGTCTTTCTAAGTATTTAGCCCCCTGTTGAATCGACATTCGTCCGGCCACTTCCGACATTGGAATGAGCAGTGGCAATGTATTGTTGAGTTCAACGGTTTCGTAAGCCAGACAAACGCTGCCACTTTGAATCATGGCGTTGGTTAACTCCTCGTTAGAAGCAAAATGAAAATAGGTAAAAACCAATTGTTTGGGCTTGATTAAAGCATACTCCTGAGGTATAGGCTCTTTCACCTTCATAATCATGTCAGCAATCGCATAAACCTCCTCTGGTTGGTCTAAAATCTGAGCTCCTGCATTCAGATAGGTTTCATTGTCGAAACCGCTGTTTTTCCCGGCATCGGTTTCAACATAAACCCGATGCCCATTTGCAACTAAAGTGTGTACGCCTGAAGGAGTTAATGCGACACGATTTTCATTGTTTTTGATTTCTTTTGGTAGTCCGATAATCATTTTTGATTGATTTAAGGTGAATTAAAAGAAGTCTGCAATTATTTTGATTACCAGTTGTCGCTTCGAAACGATGAAATTGGTAATCCTTCGGTGCTGAATAAATCGCCAACCAAAAAATTCTCAAATGCATAACGCACTGCCACAGGATTGCTCACTTCATTGCATTTCACAACAACTTGATTTCTTTTTACAAACGCACGAGCAGGATAAAACACCTGATCTTCTCCAGCCACCATAAAGAGTTTTGATTCTCCGTCTTTTGCAAATAATCCCAGCGGGGCGCCTTCAAAATTAACGGTTATTTCTCCAGTTTTAATTTCAATATCTTTGAAGGTAGGACTCTCGCATGCAATGCCTGTGTTGCCATATGTTTTGTTGAGAGCAAGCAGAGCAAGTCGCTCACCAGCTTCTCTTTTTTTAGCAGGATGTATGCATTTTTCTTCGCCAACATCCATCAATACTGCCATACCGGTAAAGGGCTCTTTGGCTGCATTAGCCTGCGCTTCACGTATTAGCCCGGAATTTGCACCATCTTTATATCCGTATGGTGCAATCTGGCAGAAATAAAATGGAATGGTTTCGGATTGGTTCCATGCTTTTCTCCATCCTTCGCTCATGGATTTAAACATAGCGGCATAACTTTGATAGCGGTTGCGGTTGCTCTCGCCCTGATACCAGATAACTCCTTTGATGGGTACGCCAACCAAAGGATGAATCATCGCTTGGTATAAAACGGTAGGAGTTTGATTCGGGGTTTTGATATCTTCTTTTGTTTTCGGAATGACTGCTTCAGGGAATTCTGACAACATGTCTTTGGTCATCCAGGCTTCAATACTCGAGCCGCCCCAAGAGCTGGCAATTAATCCCACGGGTACGTTCAGACTTTCCTGTAATAACCTGCCGAAATAATAGGCTGTTGCGCTGAAATCACGTACACTGATAGGTAGAGCTTCTTCCCAGCGACCTGTCACATCTGTTTGAGGTTCAATATTCGCATCTCTTTTTACAGTAAAAAGTCTGATTTGTGAATTTGCACTACGCAAAATATCCATGTTGGATCCTTCTGTTGGCTGACCTTGAAATCCTTTCATGGGCATTTCCATGTTACTTTGTCCGGAACATAACCAGACTTCTCCAAGAAGGATGTTGTTCAGGGTTACAGCTTTTCCGTCACTGATAATCATGGTGTACGGACCACCTGCTTTGGTTGTGGTGAAAGCTAAATTCCAGTCACCGTTTTGATCAGCTGTAGTTCTGTATCTTTTTAGGTTCCAACTCGTAAAAAGAGAGACTCTTTTATTTGGCTCGGCTTTTCCCCAGATTTTTGCTGTGGTTTGTTGTTGCAATACCATTTCGCTCGAAAAAAATGCTGGAAGTTTGATTTCAGCAGACAGATTAAAGAGTAATCCAAAAAGGATTAACGATAGCAATACATGTTTTTGTTTCATGGGTACAATTTTTTTGTAAAAAATATTGGTTGATTATAATGCGCAAATTTACAATTATTATTCAAATGAACAGATGGTATCTTTGATAATTTCAATACATTTTGCGATTTCTTCCTTGGTAATCACCAAAGGGGGTGCAAAACGTATAATATTGGTATGCGTAGGTTTTGCCAGCAAGCCGTTCTCCGCTAATTTCAGACAGATATCCCATGCCAAGTTTTTGGACCCTTCATTGTTAATAACCAATGCATTTAACAGCCCTTTACCGCGAACTAAAACCGCAATATTGGACGTTTTGCATAGTTTTTCCAATTCAGCCCTGAAGAAAATTCCGAGTTGAAATGCATTATCAGCCAGCTTTTCGTCACGCACCACTTCCAGTGCAGTAATGGCAACTGCAGCAGCCAGCGGATTCCCACCAAAAGTAGAACCATGTTGCCCGGGATGAAAAACATCCATGATGGCATTACTTGCAAGCACACAGGAAACAGGATAAACACC
>JAUSNQ010000177.1 GCA_030655595.1 Paludibacter sp. | reverse complement strand
TGGATAAAACGGAGCATGCTGACCATCCGAATTCGGTCTTAGTAAATGCTATTTAAGGGGTTTTTTTTGGAAAATGTCCTGACAATACGGCGGATGCTGACCACTTTTAAAAGAAAAGGATAATCTATTTTACATTTTTTGATTTCAAGAAGGATAAAAATTTCCAATAACGGTTTTTCGTTGGCGGGCGGGCTTCATTATTTCGGAGCATACTGACCACTTTTTTCTTCCTGAACTCAATTTTAAAGTAAGGTTTCAGCCCGGATATTCAAGAATTCGGAGCATGTTGACCACTTTTTTCTTTTCTTTCTTAGGTTTTGATTTATTTTTACAGCCATTATTTACCTACACAATCGGTTATGGCAGGAAAAACAAGACCTATGAGTCAAATAAAACAATTATTACAGTTACACAAGCAGGGCATGAAGTTGAATACAATTGCCCGTAGTCTTGGTATCAGTCGCAACACAGTGAAGTCTTACCTTCATAAACTGTCGTTGTTAAAGGTTGATATAGATACCCTTCTGAGTTTGGATGATCCAATTTTAGAGGTTCGTTTTCATGCCGGCAATCCAGCCTATTTGGATGGCAGATTTGAGTATTTCAAGTCTTGTTTGGCATATTACGAGAGCGAGTTGAAACGCAAGCACGTAACCCGTAGAATTTTATGGCAGGAGTACCGCCAGGAGCAGCTGCAAGGATATGGTTATACACAGTTTTGTTACCATTTATCGCAGCAACTGGTTGCACGTAAACCAACAATGGTTTTGATCCACAATCCAGGTGAGAAGCTGTTTGTTGACTTTGCCGGTGATAAAATTTCTTACATTGATCCTCATACCGGCGAAATTATTTATTGTCAGGTATTTGTGGCTTGTTTGCCTTATTCTGATTATAGTTTTGCAATGGCCGTGCCAAGTCAGGGTATTGAAGATTTTCTTCATGCATTGTCTTGTGCTTTAGTTCATTTCGGTGGAGTTCCGCAGGTTTTAGTACCTGATAACCTCAAGTCGGCAATAGTCAAAGCCAACCGATATGACCCCGAAGTAAATCGTGCATTAGAAGATTTTGCGAACCATTATAACTTTGCGGTGGTTCCTGCCCGGGTTAGAAAACCTCAGGATAAAGCCCTTGTAGAAAATCAGGTAAAGCTTATTTACGCAAGAGTATATGCCAAGTTGAGGAATCAACAATTCTTTGATTTGCACTCCCTCAACGTAGCCATTAGCGAAAAAAATAAGGAGCATACACAAACCCGTATGCAACAAAAACCATTCTCGCGAGAGGAAAAGTTTTTAGCAGAAGAAAAAGCTATTTTACAACCGCTACCGCAAACACCCTTTGAACTAAAGTATTACCGTGAACTAAAAGTGGCTAAGAATAATCACATCTTTCTGGCTTTAGACAAGCATTATTACAGTGTTCCTTTTGCTTATACCGGCAGGCAGGCAAAGTTGATATTTACCCGTTCAATTGTTCGCATTTACGTCAAAGGTGAGTTGGTGGCAACACACCCCCGAAACTATCGGCAAGGGGCTTATTCTACTGTCAAAGAGCATTTATGTTCTCATCATCAACATTATTTAGACAGAAGTCCCGATTTCTACATCAAACAAGCTTCAAAAGTTTCAACTGTTTTGGCTCAACTCATAGAACTTATGTTCAATACAGGACAACATCCTGAACAGCTCTATCGTAGTTGCGATGGACTATTGAGTCTGCAACGTAAAACTGAGTTAGTTACTTTTGAAAAAGCTTGTAGGATGGCTATTGACAATCAAAACTATTCATACCGTTTTATAAACAAAATTCTTACAAACAACATGACAGAACAACCACAAACAACAAATGACAAACCATTACCATCTCATTCAAATATCAGAGGTAAAGAGTATTACGCACAAAATCAACAAACACTAAAATTTTAAATTTTCATGACACAAATTGAAACACAAATGACTCGTTTGCGCTTGCAAGGCATGGCGCAGAGTTGGAAAATTATGTTGGAAACACGTAGAGTACAAGAACTATCATTCACAGATGGTTTAGAACTATTGCTTCAGGGGGAAGAAGAACAGCGCACAAATCGTCGCTTTGCCCGCTTGCAAAAAAATGCTCACTTTCGATACCAGGCATCTATTGAAGAAATAAACTTTGATGTCACTCGTGGATTAGATAAGTCCCTGGTGTACAATTTGGCAAGTGGTCAATATATTGAAAAGGGAGAGGCTGTATTAATAACCGGGTCGGCCGGTTGTGGTAAAAGCTTTCTTTCTTCAGCATTTGGACAACAGGCATGTGCCCAAGGTCATAGTGTAGAATACTGCAATACTCAGAAACTATTATTACGTGCTAAAATGGCCAGAATTGAAGGCTCAACATTAAAATTCTTCGATAAATTAGCTAAAACAAATTTATTAATTCTGGATGATTTCGGACTTACACATCTCGACAATCAACAGCAATTAGATTTGATGGAAATAATTGAAGACAGACATGGACGTGCAGCAACCATAATTTCCAGTCAATTACCCGTTGAAAGTTGGTTTGATGTAATTGGAGAAGAGACAATTGCAGATGCAATTCTCGACCGAATTGTGCACACTTCGTACAGGATTGAATTAAAAGGAGAAAGTTTAAGAAAAAAACGGTAATTTTGTCAGTCGATTGTGTATTTTGATTCAAAACCTAAGGGATGGTCAGTATCACCGGAATTTGACCATTTAGATGGTCAGTATCGCCGAAATATCCA
>JAUSNQ010000176.1 GCA_030655595.1 Paludibacter sp. | reverse complement strand
ACACAACTACACATCTCAACAAATAAACCTCTCAACATAAAAAAAATGAACAATAAAAACGGATACTTAGACATGGAACTGCTGCGTTTCAGTACTGCTGGCAGTGTGGATGACGGCAAAAGCACGCTTATCGGGCGACTGTTGTACGACAGCAAATCAATTTTCGAAGACCAAATGCAGGCGGTGAGAGATGCCAGCGAGCGACTGGGAGGCGATGAGGTGAATCTCGCTTTGCTTACCGACGGCTTGCGTGCCGAACGGGAACAGGGCATTACCATCGATGTGGCTTACCGCTATTTCGCGACACCAAAAAGAAAGTTCATTATTGCCGATACTCCCGGGCATATCGAATATACCCGCAACATGGTCACCGGTGCTTCGACTGCCGATGTAGCCATCATTTTGATCGATGCCCGTAACGGAATCATCGAACAAACCAAGCGGCATGCTTATATTGCTTCGCTGCTGCAAATTCCACATGTCATACTCGCCATCAACAAGATGGATTTGGTGGATTTCTCGGAAGAGGTTTACAATAAGATTCAGCGGGAATTTGAAGTCATCTCGAAAACACTGCAACTCAAAACCATTTATTTTATCCCTATCTCAGCAAAAGATGGTGATAATGTGGTTGATGCTTCCGACAAAACACCTTGGTACCACGGTATCACCCTGCTGAACTTATTAGAATCAATTCCGGTACATAAAAACGAAAGCGACTTGCCTGCGAGGTTTCCCGTCCAATACATCATTCGCCCGCACCGCAAAGACTTTCACGACTACCGCGGTTATGGCGGTCGCGTTGCAGGTGGGTATTTTAAAGTAGGCGATAAAATCACGGTGTTGCCTTCAAAAACACAATCGGTCATCACGGCCATCGACGAATCAAACAAAGCAATTCAGGAAGCTTTTACACCCCAATCGGTGACTTTACGTCTGGCAGATAATATCGACATCAGTCGGGGTGATTTGATTGTCAAAGATGCCGACCAACAACCGAAGGTAAGTGCGCAAGTCTCGTTGATGGTTTGCTGGCTGAATCACAAGCCCTTGAATATCGGTGGTAAATACCTCATCAGGCATGCTACCGACGAGACCATGGCCATCATCCAAAACGTCTTCTTCAAAGTAAATATCAATACTTTAGAAAATATCTTAGATGATAAAACTGTCCAGATGAACGACATCGCCCACATCAAAATCAAAACACTGAAGCCATTGAAATACGATAGTTATGTCGAAAATCGCATCACGGGAAGTCTGGTACTGATTGATGAAAACACCTTCGAAACAGTGGGTGCCGGCATGATTGTACACGATCTTGAAGATGAATCGTTCAATATTTAAAATTGCGCAAAAACTCAGGACACACCAAACTCAAATCAGCATGAACAAGAATCAAGCAGCCAATATCGCACAGTTTAACCAACAATTTTCCGGAAAATCTCCGGAAGCTTTGTTGACTTATTTTTTATTTGCTTTTCGGGGCAGGATTGCTTTGTCGTCGAGTCTGAGCCTCGAAGATCAGGTACTGACCGACCTCATCGCAAAGATAGAGCCCTCGACACGCATTTTCACCTTAGACACCGGCCGCCTTTTTCCCGAAACTTACAGTTTGATTGAAAGAACCCGGATGAAATATCCCATCACGCTCGAAGTATTCTTTCCGGAGGCGTTTGAAGTTGAGAAAATGGTGAAAGAGGAAGGCATCAACCTGTTCTACGCCAGCATTGAGCAACGCAAAAGATGCTGTCAGGTCAGAAAGCTTCAACCTTTGAAACGTGCCTTTCAGGGACTGGAAGTCTGGATTTGCGGCTTGCGTAAAGAACAATCCGTCACGCGGCAGGACATGCAGATGATTGAATGGGATGCGCAAAATCAGCTGATTAAGCTGAATCCCCTGATTGATTTCACCGAAGAACAAGTCTGGGACTACATCAAAACCAACCAAGTACCCTATAACAAGCTACACGACAAAGGATTTCCCAGCATAGGCTGTCAACCCTGCACGAGAGCTATTCAGCCGGGAGAAGACATCCGGGCAGGCAGGTGGTGGTGGGAAAATCCGGAGCATAAAGAATGTGGATTGCACGGAGGCAAGAATTAACTCACAATTTTGACATTAAATGCTCCGTTGTTGGTTGCACCATAAATACTTAACCAGAGAGGCAAATACATTTCAGTTCCTCTTGCCTTTGTAATATCTCCCAAATCAAGAATATTTTTCTCCAACCAACCGAACGATTTTAGAATTTCCTTTACCTTTTCTTTTGCTCCAGCATCATTACCACTTACAAAAGTACTGTGGTCACCGCCGTTTATCATGGCCGGATTGACCATCAGTCCGCACCACATGGTGTTTAATGCTTTTACCACTTTAGCTTGAGGAAACGCTTTTTGAATTTCTTCGCCAAGCGAATTGGTGTTTACAACCGCAAGCGATGGTGGCATGCCTTTGGAGAAATCAAGCGGATTAGCAATATCCACAATGATTTTTCCGTTCAGGTTCTGCTCGCCTGCCATTTTCAACGCTTCAATAGAGCCAACCCCTGCTGTGCAATTGAAAATGATTTCCCCGAATGTTGCTGCGTCTGCAAAAGTATCAGCGTAGGCTTTTCCATTGTGTTTGGCAACAAAAGCTGTAGCTTTTTCATTGTTTGCTGTTCTGGAACCCATCATTACCGTGTGTCCCAATTCAATTAATTTTGAACCGATGGTGTCACCAACCATTCCTGTTCCTAATACTGCTATTTTCATAATATTATCGATTAATTTGTTTATAATCACTTTTATAACCTTTGTTTTCATTTAATATGGATATATCTAACAAATTCCATAAACAATATGTTTACGATATCCCGAGTGTTATAGTTACTCTTAAATATCTGACTGCTTCTTATCAGGCTGGCTACTGTGTATTAAATGTGTCGTCCCTACGGGACTCCCGTAAACTGATGACACATCTTTCTACAGATATTTCGTCC
>JAUSNQ010000174.1 GCA_030655595.1 Paludibacter sp. | reverse complement strand
TAAAAGATGTGAGAATTAAAGACAACCTGATTGTCGCTAAAGTTGCCGGAAGTCACCGCACACCCTATAAAGTAACGATTATTATTCCTCCTTTTTTTGAAGAGCAGGTTGAGTTGTTGATGGACGAGATAATCAAACGCCCTGCATTGATTTCTAAATTGCTGAACCGTGAACTTGATCCGGAGATACTAACCATCGCGGAAGCGGTTGGTTTGAAGGTGTTTCCCAAGCAATGGACGGACTTCAAGATGCAATGTTCCTGTCCCGACTGGGCCGTCCCTTGTAAACATCTCGCGGCCGTGATTTACATGGTGAGTCGCGAAATAGATAACAATCCCTTCCTCGTGTTCGAAATTCACAAAGTGAACCTGCTGGATGAATTAAAGAAGCGGGGAATTTTTATTGCCGATCAGAAGAAAACGGAAATCCCCCGCTTGATTAATTTGCTGAAAACGAAAAAGATCCGGAAACCGGATTTTGATGAAGAGCCGGTGTACGACCGGGTTGATTTTTCCCGGTTACATGACATCCCCGATGCGCTGGTTCAGTTACTGCCCGATGCGCCGCCTTTTTATTCTTCCGCCAATTACAGAGATAAATTTGCCTCGCAATTTATCCGGAATGGGAAGGAAGCAAAGCGTATTCTGAATAAAAGATTAGATATCGACGCTATTTTTCCTTCGGGGAACAATACCTTGAACATAAACCACCGAAGTACTTTCTCATTGATTGTTGATGCCAATAATACGATCCATATATCTGGAGATAATCATGCTTTTCATACTTTAGAGCAGCTTATTCCTGCCATATTCGGGTTAAACCCCGATCACCTGCGCGATTATCAGTATTCAGCCGTGGCTTTGCATAAAATTCTTTTTGCATCTCTGCATCTGATTGCTAATGGGAACGTGGTTCCTCAAATCGTGAGATTGGAAAACAAGGATTATCTTGTCAGGTGGTTGCCGGCGCTCATCGATGGTGAGGTGCGTATCTTAGTTGATAAATTAACTAAGATTCTTCCCCCTGATTTGTTGTTGTCGACCAAGCTGGATGGTAAGGACGAATCGCCGCTTTCCGTTGTAAATCAAACCGGACGAACTCCCTGTCCCTATTTCAAAAATCCTGAAAGAAAAACAGTTTGAAAAACAACGGTTTAAAATATTACAAACTTTATCTTTGCTTTCCCCGTTTATAAGTGGTTTAGATAATCATATCAATCACGAAGGTGACCGCCGGATGTTCTATGATTTTCAACAATTTTCTCCTTTACTGATGGAAATTCTTCCGGCCGTCAGGTTGTTAGATGTTAAGATATTATTGCCAAAATCGTTGCAGGAATTACTCCGACCAAAGGCTTCGCTGAAATTAAAACGGGAGGAAGGTCAGCAGGGTTATGTTCGTCTCGATGATTTACTTTCATTCGACTGGCAGGTAGCTTTAGGAGATGCGGTCATCTCCCCCGAAGAATTTAAAAAGTTATTGAGAAATGCATCGGGACTTTTCCGCTTTAAAGAAAGATATATTTATGTCAGCGAGGCGGAAATGGAAAAACTTCACAGACTTTTCAACTCTGATAAAACCCTCAACTCTTACCAGTTGCTCCAAACTGCCTTGTCGGAGGAATATGAGGGAGCTCCCGTGATACTCACCGATGAAGTAAAGGATTTGATGCGGGATTTAACTTCCTCCGAAGATGTTCCTTTGCCCGCGGGACTGAATGCCCAGCTTCGTCCTTATCAGCATCGCGGTTATTCCTGGATGTATCGCAACAGCCGCATCGGTTTCGGAAGTATTATCGCTGATGATATGGGTTTGGGGAAAACACTGCAGGTAATATCCCTGTTGCTGAAATTCAAAGAAGAAAACGCCCTCAATGATAAACACAAAGCGTTGGTGGTAGTTCCGACAGGTTTGTTAACTAACTGGCAGGCAGAGATTCAGAAGTTTGCTCCGTCAGTTTCGTCTCATATTTTCCATGGATCGGCACGTACCATTCAACAGTTTGATGCTGATGTAATGCTGACAAGCTATGGAGTGCTGCGAAGCGATGTGGAGTTGCTGAAAAAGCATAAATGGCAGGTGATGGTGATCCTTTCATGATGCGTCGCATGAAATCCGATAAATCAATTATTTCCGACCTGCCTGATAAAGTGGAGCAAAACCAGATTGCGTTGCTTACAAAACAACAGGCTGCTTTATACGAAAAGACCATGCAGGCTGCCATGGAAGAGATTGAAGGTTTCAGCGATTCGGATAACGAAACTTTGTTTAAACGTCAGGGACTTGTGTTGCAAATGATTCTTGCCCTGAAACAAATATGCAATCACCCCACGAACTTCCTGAAGAACGGTAATTTTGACCCGGCTATTTCCGGAAAGATGTTGTTACTTCTTGAATTGCTCGACAGTATTATCGAAGCTGGAGAGAAAGTGCTTATCTTCACGCAGTTCCGTGAGATGGGCGACTTGCTCGAACGGTTTATCGCGGAGAGATTTGGTGAACGTCCTATGTTTTATCACGGTGGTTGCAATGTAAACCAGCGTCAGGAGATGGTAGAGCGCTTCCAGCATAATCGTGTCGATAAGAACCAGGCCACCGACCGCGCATACCGTATCGGGCAAAAGAAAAACGTGATGGTTCATCGCTTTATTACCAAAGATACTTTTGAAGAACGCATCGATGAGATGATTCAAAGGAAAAAACATTTAGCTGATATGACGGTAGCTACCGGTGAAAACTGGATCGGTAAGCTGAGCAATAAGGAATTGAGGGAGATATTTGGGTGAAAGCGAGAAATTTGCTGTGCTATAACTGTCGGTATGTTCAGAGCATATTCCCGGAATACAGGTTTTCTACCGGAAAAATCAAATCCCAGTTTTTTCCCCAGACAATATTGCCATGATCAATATAAAACTTTTTGAAGTTTGATGGGTTCCGGTATTTATTGTATTGTGGATGCGAGTGATTTTTCAGAAAGTTTTCAAAATCCACTTTTTTAATGGCGCCATCGCTAAATTCAATTTCTACGGCATAACCGGAAATGTAAACAGCTTGTTTAATAAATAACTGACGGCTCATTTTGTCATGTACTTAGGTGAATCATTTAAAACTACAAGGTGATATTTCAAAATCATATAGCGCAGCCACAACTATCCATTATTTAAGATTGCTTAGTATTATGCAAACTTGTCGATTTCAAAACAAATCATTTCTCCTTTTTTTGTTATCTGGCAAGCAAGATATAAATGATTTTCGTAATTCTGACAAAACTTTAATTAACAAAAGACCATACAATTGTAAATTTGACATTAATTTATTTCAATAAACGCAATATGCCCAATAACATTTAAATTAAATCTATATTTTGACAGTAATCTATATTTATTGTCAAAATATAGTTATATTTGCAGAAAATATCTTCTTAAATGAGACAGACAGACTTACAAATTCAAGAGCTTCAAGCTGCATTGGGAAATAAAGATTATTTCCAAGTGGAAGATTTATTTAAGTTTTATCAGTCTTTTGAACCAACTGTAGCAAAATCAACTGTAAATTGGAAAATTTATACTTTATTCAAAACAGGGGTTATCAAAAGAATTGGAAGAGGAAAATATAAATGTGGAAATGGAAATATATTTACACCCCAGATCTCGGAAAAGGCATTGAAGATAAATAATTTAATGAAGAATAATTTCCCATATTTAAAGTACATAACCTGGCATATAAGTGAAATAAATTCCGTATCGCAACACCTAATCAACAAAGATACTTACTATGTTGAAGTTGAAAGAGATGCCGTTGATGCTGTTTTTGAACAACTCAGAGAAAAATTTAAGTATGTACTAAGGGGAAAATCGAATGAAGATGTCTATTTTGGAGAAAATATAATAGTAGTTCGATCATTGGTGACTGGTTCACCAGTTCAATTAGTAAAAAATGTGCCAACTACAACTCTCGAAAAATTATTGGTTGATTTATTCGCAGACAAAGAGTTCGATTTCTTACAAGGATACGAGTTAACTCATATCTTCAATAATGCTTTTTCAAAATATACAATAAACATCGACAAACTTTTAAGATATGCCAGTAGAAAGGCAAAGAGAGATCAACTATCTGAATTTATCGAAACTATAAAGTGACAGTAATATCAATTTACTGTCAAAAATACAATTAAAATGATACAAAAAAGTTGCACTTCAAATGAGTGGATTACAGAAATAGCGAGGACTAAAAAAGCAGATAAAGGATTGGTTCAAAAGCTTATTCGGGCTTTAATTCTTTTGGAAGGGTTGAGTGAATCGAAACTAGAATTTGTATTTAAAGGTGGAACTGCAATAATGTTATTGCTCAACAGCACTAAAAGGCTTTCGATTGACATTGATATTATTATACCTGGTAAAGTTGAAAATCTTGAACAATTAATGTCCGAGATTGCAACAAAAAAAGGATTTACCAAAGCTGAAGAACAGCACCGAAATGCAATCAGCGGAATTGAAAAAGCACATTACAAGTTTTATTATCCAAGTTCGCTTAAAGCGGATGATGAAGAGTTTGTTTTACTCGACATTTTGTTTGAAGATATTCACTACAGCAAGGTCGTTTCCACTCCAATACAGTCTGGATTTATTACGCATGAAGGTAAAATTACCGAAACAATAACTCCTGATTTTAATAACATTATGGGAGATAAATTGACTGCATTTGCTCCCAACACAACAGGGATTCCATATTTCAAAAAGGAAAAGCCAATGGGGCAAGAGATAATCAAACAATTGTATGACATTGGAAATGTATTTGAGGAGATAGATGATGTGAATGTTGTAAATAAAGTGTTTTCTGATTTTGCTATGGTTGAACTGCAATATCGAGATATGGGAGAAAATATAAATATCGTACTGAATGACATTATTGAGAATTGCTTATCCATATCATTACGACAACAAATAGGAAATACCAACTTTGAAGTATTACTATTAGGGTTAAAGCAGATTACAAGTTATATATTCTCAGAAACTTACCACATTGAAAAGGCAACCATACATGCTTCAAGAACAGCCTACTTGGTTGCATTAATGCAAACTGAAACAACGATTGAACGGTACAACAACAAAATAGATATGACAACATGGCAAATTGAGCAGCCCAACAATACAAAACTGAACAAACTTAAAAAGACAAATCCAGAAGCATTTTATTACTGGTTCAAGTATTTCTCTGTAAAAGTGAAAACATAAATGACAAAACACTAAAACAAAACGAACCGCCATGTACATAACAGCTGCGCCACGTTAAATGACAACCCCAACATAATTTAAAACTTGTTAGGATATAAAAAACCAACCCATCTCCAACTTATTTTGAAAAGCCCGGAGGATATTTCAAAAAGCTCAGAGCTTTTTGTTTGAAACAGGGGAAGATAATGCGTGGAAAGTGGTGAGGGAAGGAGATTTTACGCTACTTTCATTATGTTACGGTTAAAATCTGTTTTAAGGTTCCGCTGCTTTGGGTGCTTTTATCATTGCTGCAGGTTCTTATTTTCAGGATGTAATTGCCTGCTTCCAGTTGGGGAAATGCCTGCGCACTGACCTTAAAGCTATTGCCTTCATACTGTGACTGACATGTGTTGATTCGTCT
>JAUSNQ010000137.1 GCA_030655595.1 Paludibacter sp. | reverse complement strand
TTGCATCATATAAAAACGACCGCATTGTTTAGAGATTGGAAAACTCAACACTACATTTTTAACGAGTAATGTCGGTTTTCAATGGCGGGCTGCGCCTTCGGGTAAGTCTTCGACTCAGCAGATTACAAAGGAATTAGACACCTCAAATCCTGTCAACAGGAGTTTTCTCAAAAAAAAACAATGCGGTCCTTTTATATATAAAAAACCGGAAACATGCAATGCGTTTAAGTTATTACGCAAATGCTTGTTTCCGGTTTTTTTTGAGCCTCTTGTCGGATTCGAACCAACGACCCCGAGATTACAAATCACGTGCTCTGGCCAACTGAGCTAAAGAGGCAGGTGGGTAAGCACTCCATATCGCACCGCTACAACCAAATACCCTTGCTGCGGTCAAGCCCTGGGGGAGTTCAAAGGGAGCTGGTCGTATGGGACTTACCCGGCGCAAAAGTACTCCTTTTTTATCAATCTGCAAAGAAAATACATCTATAAATTTCAAGATTTAGGCTACCATGCTCAGTTTCAATCTTTCAGGCAATCGCATCCCTCTTCCACCGCAACAATTAAATCATCTACACAAACATATTTTGGGGTATTTATACCATTTGCACCCTTGTCACTCGAATCAAAACTGAATGTAATCTTATCAACCGTGCCTAATTTTGCAAGTGAGATTTTTGTCCACTCACGAACGATTTCAGATTTACCATCTCTGTAATCAGCCAGATAAAACTCCACCTGACCAGTTTCATTTGCTCCAAAAAATCCTTTGATGATAACCTTAAACCAATCACCATCTTGAAATTTGTCAGAAAACAGACCACCATTCAGGATGTCGTAATATGCCCAGGTTGAATTTGTCAACATCACGCTTTTTGCTTTTTGATAACTATTCAGATATGGAAGACAAATGACTGCTGAATCGTACGCAAGCGCAAATTGAGCCGACCCTCCTGCTCCATGTCCGGCAATGGTGCTGTAATCATTCTCATAGCCAGGCGTGATGCTGTCGATTTGTGAAGAAATGGCAAAACCATCCCAGTAGCCATAATTCCACTCTGCGTTATAGGTATATCGGTTGATTAAGCCAATTGATCCTGAAGTAATATCTTTGAAATAGCTACCATCATTCAACGTGCCTGACCTATCAGAACCGTTAAAATAACCAAACTCGCCCAACTCCACATCTTCAAAGTCATTAATGATGATATGCTCCAACTCAGGATTACAAGCTACAAAAAACAACACAGCAAAAAGAAACACAATACATTTTTTCATTTTTTATTCATTTAAATTGTTAATAATACGTCAAATCTACACGACCTTTTCACAAGGAAAATGAATAAAGAAAATGCTTGAAAATGAAGGATTTTCTCAGTTTGCTATAACTCCCGAAAGCAAAAAAGCCGTTG